>CAZAZI010000248.1:0-3175 GCA_964489575.1 uncultured Oscillospiraceae bacterium
CGCAGGGGCTGATGTTGTTGTTCATATCGAGGAAAAGCTCGTCGTCCTCCAGCACCTTGAGCACGTCGCTAAAATATTTAGCGTTGAAAGCGATATCAAGATCGTTGCCGATAAGGTTGATCGTAAGCTCTTCCTGCGAAGAGCCTATCTCGCTGTTGGCGGAAAGGTTGAGGGTATCCGCGCCAAAGGAGAAACGGATGTGGTTTTTCTTGCCTTCGCGGGCCATTAGGGATACGCGCTCGATGCTATCCAAAAGCTCCTGGCGGTTGATCTGCACGCGGGTGAATTGCCCATCGGGCAGGATCTGCTTGTAGCGGATGAATTCTCCATCCAACAGGCGCGTGGTTACCTTGGTGTGGCCCATATCCATCATCACATGCGTGCCGGAGAATATCACCTTTACAGCGTCGTCGCGGTCCTCCAGCATACGGCCGATTTCCAACAGGCTGCGGGCGGGAATAACCGCGTCTTTTTCCGCCATGCCACTCAAAAGCTTTTCGCGGCGCAGGGCCAAACGGTAGCCGTCCAGGGCCACCATGCAAAGCTCGTCGGGCCGCATCTCCAGGAGGACGCCCGTGAGGATGGGCTTGCTGTCGTCTTGCGCGGAGGCGAATATGCATTGGCGGATCATACTTTTAAGCGTGCCCTGGGCCAGGGATACGCTGTATTCCTCTTTAACCTTGGGCATGGAGTGGAATTCCGAAGCGCTTTCGCTCTGCATATTGGTGCGCGCCCTGCCGCTGCTGATATAGACCGTATCCTTATCGGTATAGATTTCGGTTTCTTCGCCAGGCAAGCGGCGCACCAGCTCGCTGAACAACCGCCCCGGCATGACGCAGGCCCCTTCTTCTTCGATAGCTGCCGGAATTGTGGTTTCGATTTGTAAAGAGAGATCCGTGCATCGCAGAAGAAGGGAATCCTCGGAGGCTTCCGTATAGATGCCCTCCAATATGCTGATGGTGGTGCGGCTTCCCATGGCCTTGACCACGGTGCTGATGCCCGCGTTGAGTTCCTGGGTGGGGATGGTGAATTTCATGGCCTTGCTCCTTCTCCGCGCATGCGGCTCCATATAAGCTCTTTGATTATATTTACAGGGGTAGTAGTTATAGTAATGTTGAAAGGGTTGAAAACCCACGCGCCGCGGCTTTGCCGCTGCCTTTTTGATGCCGATATCCCTGGGGATAACCAGCCGGGGTTTCACGGCTTTATCCACATGGCCCACATTCTCAATGCTGTTAACATTTGCCTTATATAGAATCAACATACCTATGTTGACAATGTGGATAAATCCACCGAAAGGGAAAATTTTACTGATGTAAAGGTACATTTTCGCCATGTTGAAAGGGTTGGCTTCGCTGTTTCCTTTTCATTATTTGGCGCAATACGGGCAAAAACGGAAAATGTTGACGATGTTATTTCTTGATGCGCTTGCGCAGGTCGTCCATCGTAAGGATAAGATCCGGGTTTTTCTTCATATCGGCGGTTATCTTATTATAGGCGCTGATGACGGTGGAATAATCCCGGCCGCCAAAGTGCTTGCCAATGGTTTTTAGGGAATCGCCCGTCATTTCGCGGCAAAGGTACATAGCCACCTGCCTGGGGTAGGTGATATCCGCCGTGCGGCGCTGGGAGAGCATGCCATCCAAGTCGATCTCGTAATAATCGGCCACGATCTGCTGGATCAGGTCGATGGAAACCTTGCGGTTCTCATAGCCGGGGATGATATCCTTAAGGGCCGTATCCGCCAAGGTAATATCCACATCCTTGCGGGTAAGCTTGGAATAGGCGATTACCCGCGTGAGAGAACCCTCGAGCTGGCGGATGTTGCTGTTGACCTTTTCCGCGATAAAAGAGAGCACGCCTTCATCGATATCGATCTTTTCCAGGGAAGCCTTTTTTCGCAATATAGCGATGCGGGTTTCCAGATCGGGCTGTTGGATATCCGTGATCAGGCCGCCTTCAAAGCGGGAACGGAGCCGCTCCTCCAGCGTGATCATTTCCATGGGAGGCTTATCCGAGCTGATAACGATCTGCTTGCCGCTGGTTTGCAGGGCGTTAAAGGTATTGAAGAATTCTTCCTGGGTGGAGACCTTGCCGGAGATAAATTGAATATCGTCCACCATCAGCACATCTACGTTGCGGTATTTGTTGCGGAACTGGGCGTTGGTGTTATCCTGGATGGATTGAATCAACTCGTATGTGAAGGTTTCACTGGTTACGTAGACGATTTTATAGGTAGGAAAGTTTTCTTTTATTTGGTTGCCGATGGCGTGCATCAGGTGGGTTTTACCAAGGCCCACGCCGCCATACATAAAAAGAGGGTTATATGCCCGGGCAGGGCTGTCGGCTACGGCCTTGGCTGCCGCGTGGGCGAAATTATTGGAAGAGCCGATGACGAAATTATCGAAGGTGTAGCGGGGGTTGAGCATCAGGTCCGGATCGCTTTCGCGAGCCATGCGCTCGTATTGCTCCCGCTCATTGTGCACGATCAACAGGCCGTTGGTGGGGCGGCCGTTGTTTGCGTCCGTTAGGGCCTTGTCGATCGTAGCGGCGTATAGGTTGCGCAGGGTGTTGCGGGCAATGTCGTTTTGCGCTTGTAAAACCACGGTATCCCCCTGCTTGCACACCGGATCGATGGTAAGGATCCACGTGTTGTAGCTGGTGGGCGTCATCTCTCCTTTTAATCCTACAAGCGCCTGCTGCCAAATTTCCCGCGCCGTCTGCTGCCGCATCTTTTCCCCGTCCTCTCCCCGCTCTTTTCAACGTA
This sequence comes from uncultured Oscillospiraceae bacterium, assembly GCA_964489575.1. Lineage (GTDB taxonomy): Bacteria > Bacillota > Clostridia > Christensenellales > CAG-138 > Pelethousia. The sequence goes on from CAZAZI010000248.1 coordinate 2,768, forward strand.
TGTTGGTAACGTTATCAACATACGTTGAAAATTATGCCGAAATAAGAGAAAGCCGCCCTTGCAAGCGGTCTCTCAATCGTACCTATTAAATGATAACAAATCCGCTCCCATATGACAAGGGAACTTATTCGGCCATTTTTCAGAAATAGTGTTTTTTTACGGGATGGAGTACCAGATATGGTGGGTTTTAGGGAAGCCGCCTCCGATAGGGATTTTTAATGGCGGTTTCCCTTGACACCTCGGCTTTTTCTCTTATATAATTGAAAAGCTAATGATAAAAGCGAGCGGCAGGGCAAAGCCCGGGCTGCTTTCATCACAAATGGAAAAGAGGTGCTCCCCATGCTTCAAACCTACCAGCCCAAAAAGCGGCAGCGCAAAAAGGTACACGGCTTCCGCCAGCGGATGAAG
>CAZAZI010000249.1:0-3168 GCA_964489575.1 uncultured Oscillospiraceae bacterium
CCTGCGTTGCCGCCGCCCTTTCCATGGGCTTTGCCACTTCCAAGGCCGTGGACGCTGTGGCCCGTCAGCCCGAGGCCTCGGGCAAGATCAACTCCGTGCTCATCATGGGCCTGGCCCTCACCGAATCCACCGCCATCTACGGCTTCGTTACCGGGCTGATCATGATGTTCACCCTGGGATAAACGGAGGCTATTATGAATCTCAATCCTTCGGACATCGCCTTGCACCTGGTAAATATCGTGGTGCTTTACGCCTTGCTCCGCCTGCTGATCTACAAGCCCGTGCGCAAGTTTATGGATGCGCGCGCGGCCAGGGTGCAGGCCCAGCTTGACGAGGCGGAAACCATCAGCGCCAAGGCGCGCGAAGATCAGGCGGAATACGCCAAGCGCTTGGCAGCCGTAGATGAAGAAGCCCATGATAAACTGATCGCGAGCAACCGCGCCGCGGGCGAGGCCGCCGAGGCCATCGCCGCGCAGGCGCGGGAAGAGGCCCAGAAAATCCTGGCCAAAGCCCAGACCGAGGCCGAGGCGCAGCGCCGGGATATCCAGCGCCAGGTGCGGCCCCAAATTGCGGGCATGGCTGTGGAGATTGCCGAAAAGCTGCTGGGCCGCGAGGTAAGCGAGGAAGACAACCGCGCCATCATCGACAGCTTCTTTGCGTCCCTCGAGAAGGTGGGCTAAGCTATGCGGCGCGGACAGCTTGTAATTGCCGGCCCCATGGAGCAGGCGGAAATCCAACGCCTGACGGAGGGCTTTGGCCACCTGTTAGGGGAGGGCGTCGTTTTCGACGTGCGCCGGGAGGAAAACCTCCTGGGCGGCTTTGTGGCCTATGTGGGGGGCCGCGTATATGATATGAGCCTGCGCACCCAGCTCAAGGGCATGCGCAAGTATCTACAGGAAGGGTGAGGCCTATGGAGACCCTGCAAACCATCAGCGAACATATCGCCGGGCGCATCGGCGGCTTTTCTCGCGGGCCCTCCGTTTATGCCTACGGCGTGGTGCAAAGCTGCGCGGACGGCATCGTGCAGATCGACGGCCTTCGAGGCATCCGCTATGGCGAGCTGCTCTCCTTTGAGGGCGGCGCTTTCGGCATGGCGCTGGAGTTGAGCAGCGCCCGGGTGGGCGCGGTGCTCCTTTCGGATGACGAATCCATCACCGCGGGCAACATCGTGCGCGGCACCGGCCACATCGCGGATGTGGCCGTAGGCAACGCCCTCTTGGGCCGGGTGGTGGATCCCATCGGCCGCCCCATCGACGGGAAACCCCTCAAAACCGGTGAATTCCGGCCCATCGAGTGCCCGGCCCCCGGCATTATGGACAGGGCCGGCGTAAAGGAGCCCCTGCAAACGGGCATCCTCTCGATCGACAGCATGATTCCCATCGGCAAGGGCCAGCGCGAGCTGATCATTGGCGATCGGCAAACGGGCAAAACCACCATCGCCCTTTCCGCCATGCGCAACCAAAGCCGCCAAGGCGTGGTCTGCATCTATTGCGCCATCGGCCAAAAGGCCTCCACCGTGGCGCGCCTTGTGCACACCCTCGAGAAGGATGGCGCTATGGCCAACTGCGTCGTAGTCAGCGCCACCGCTTCCAATGGGGCGGCCATGCAGTATATCGCCCCCTATGCGGCCTGCTCCATCGGCGAGAGCTTCATGCTCCAGGGAAGGGACGTGCTGGTAATATACGACGATTTAAGCAAGCACGCGGCCAGCTACAGGGCCATGTCCCTGCTGCTGCACCGGCCGCCGGGACGGGAAGCCTACCCGGGCGACGTATTCTACCTGCACAGCCGCTTGCTCGAGCGCGCGGCTAAGCTCAGCCCCGAGCGGGGCGGCGGCTCTATGACGGCCCTGCCCATCGTGGAAACTATGGCCGGCGATATTTCCGCCTACATCCCCACCAATGTGATCTCCATCACAGACGGGCAAATTTACCTCGAGAGCGAATACTTTAACGCGGGCGTGCGGCCGGCTGTAAACGTGGGCCTTTCCGTATCCCGCGTAGGCCGCAGCGCGCAGCCCGCGGCCATCCGCCAGGTGAGCGGCAACCTGCGATTGGAGCTGGCCCAATACAGGGAGATGGCTGTGTTCGCCCAGTTCGGCTCGGATATCGACGCGGCCACCCGCGACCAGTTGGCCCGGGGCGAGCGGCTCACCGAGCTATTGAAGCAGGATCAGAACACCATCTTCTCCCTGGGCGAGCAAACGGCCCTGCTGCTGGCCTTTAACAAGGGCGTATTCAGCAAGGTGCAGACCAAGCAGATCGGCGCCGCCCGCAAGGATTTGCTGGCCTTTTTGCACAGCCGCTATAACCACGTGCTGCGCTCCATCAATAATTCGGGCGAGCTCAAGGAGGCGGATGGCGTCTCATTGGAGCAGGCCTTCGGCGTTTTCAGCCAAAATCGCGCCAAGGAGTGAGGCCCTATGCAAAACCTCAATGAGATCCGCCAGCATATCCGGGCCGTGGAGCAGACCCGCAAGCTGACCAACGCCATGTATCTGGTGGCATCCTCCCGCATGAAGCGCGCTTTGCCCCATGTGGAATACGACAGGATGTATTTCAAAAAGGTAGAGGCCGCCATGCGGGATATCCTGCGCAGCGAGGGCAGCATTCCCCACCATCCCTATCTGGAGGATCGGGGGGATGCGCGCTGCGCGTATATCGTCGTTGCCGGGGATAAGGGCATGGCCGGGGATTATAACACAGCCGTTTTGAACCTTGGCTGGCAGCTGGCCCAGTCCCACCCCGATCCGTACATCGTCACGGTGGGGGTAATGGCTTCCCGCTTTTTCCACGAGAAGGGCATCGTGCCGAACCGGGAGGTTTTTGGCTTTTCGCAGGATCCTTCCCTGGCCAACGCCCGCCTTCTGATGGCGCAGGTCAAGGATCACTTCGACAGCGGCAATGTGGATAAGGTATTCCTGATCTACACCGCTTTCTTCTCCACGGTCTCCTCCCGGCCTACCGTGCGCCAGATCCTGCCCCTTTCCATCCCCGGCGTGGAGGTTATCGAGAAGGAGCAAGAGGCCGCGCCTATGCTCTACCATCCCTCGCCCAAGGAGGTCTTCGACCACCTTGTGCCCGAATATATGGTGAGCGTGCTTTTCGCGGCTCTGGTGCAATCCTACGCCAGCGAGCATTGCGCCCGCATGAACGCCATGCGCGGCGC
>CAZAZI010000250.1:0-3160 GCA_964489575.1 uncultured Oscillospiraceae bacterium
GATTACGCTAAGCAGTGTTCTTTACATCATTCGCCGCAAGTCTGATATTGTCCTCCACAGCCGCGCCCTTTATCAAGATATCTATTTAGCACTTTATCACTTTAACGTATTGATATTCCTCGGCGGCTGTGTTATGATCTATCCATCAAAACGCGAGAGCGAAAAAGAAGGGGACTTTAAAATGAAAAAGATAGTGGCGATTCTACTGGCAATTGCAACGCTTTTCTCTTGTATCGCCTGTGTAGGCGGCGCCGGCGGCAAGGCGGCGGACCGGCTGGCGCAGATCAAGCAGCAAGGATACATCGAAGTCTGCACGGAGCCCTATTTTGCTCCCTATGAGTTCATGGACACCACGAAGACCGGGGATGAACAGTATGTGGGCATGGATATAGAACTGGCAAAGTATATTGCGGAAAAGATCGGCGTGGAGCTGCGCATCGTTCCCTTGGAGTTTTCCGCGGTGCAGGCCGGCGTGATTGACGGCAAGTATGATTTAGCGATATCCGCAATCGCTTATTCGCCAGTCCGCGCGGAAAACATGGCGATGTCCAAAGGATATTATTTCAGCGACGACGGCTACGGCTTCCTTGTGCGAGTAGAAGACGCTGATAAATACACCACCATCGAAGAGGCGCGGCAGGCTGTTGTCGTCACCCAAAGCGGCTCCGTTCAGGAGGCGCTGTATAACGACAATATCAAAACCTGCAAGGAGTTTAAGCTGGTATCCGCCATGACGGATGGCTACCTGGCGGTAGCCGAAGGAAAGGCCGATATTTGCGTATGCAGCCTTGCCTCCGCGCAGCTTTATGCCGACGCAAACGGCGGGTTGGCCCTGACTTCCTTCCGCTTCGAGGTAAGCGAAGAGATGAACGGCACCCGCGTGGCCGCGCCCAAGGAGGGCACCGAGAGCCTGATCGAGGTTGTAGACCAATGCATAGACGAGCTGCGCGCCCAGGGGAAACTGGAAGCCTGGTTCAGCGAGTATGCGGATTATGCCGCGACGCTGGGCATCGAGTAAAAATTCCGATTCGCTAGGAGTATCCCAATCATGGATAAAATGGTGAAGCTATGGGCCAAATATAACGCGGTATTTATCTCGGGCCTTGGCGGAACGCTGTGGATTTCGGCGGTGACGGTGCTGTGCGGCACGCTGCTGGGCATGCTGGTTGCGCTGATGCGCATGGGGAAATACAAGGCGCTCAATACACTTTCGGATATATACATCGAGGTGTTGCGCGGCACGCCGATCTTGCTGCAGCTTTACTTTTTCTGGATCGGCCTGCCAAAGATCGTGCCCTTTGAGCTATCCGATACGGCCTGCATCGTCGTAGCGCTGGTTATCAACAGCTCCGCATATGTTTCCGAGATCATCCGCGCCGGCATTAACGCCGTGGACAAAGGGCAGTGGGAAGCCGCGAAAAGCATCGGCCTGAGCAACACCCATGTTATAACCCGGGTCATCCTCCCGCAAGCGGTCAAGAACATCCTGCCGGCGCTTGGCAATGAATTTATCTCCACGGTGAAAGGAACCTCCCTGGCCTCGGTGTTTTTTGTGGGCGAGCTGATGACCAGCTATAAGAGTGTGCAATCGGCGACGTTCCTTGCGCTGCAATCGCTGACGATCGTGGGCGTCATCTACTTTATGCTGAACTTTTTGCTTTCAAAGCTTCTCAAGCTGCTGGAGAGGAGGCTGACGGTCAGTGACTAACGAGATCCTGCGCGTTGAAAACCTCAAAAAGAGCTTTGGCAAGCTGGAAGTATTAAAAGGCGCCACCACGGCCATACGGCAGGGCGAGGTAGTATCCGTTATCGGCCCCTCCGGCGGCGGCAAATCCACCTTTCTGCGTTGCCTGAACCTGTTGGAACAGCCGACCGAAGGCAGGATATACTTTAAAGGGCAGGATATCACGCAAAAGAACCTGGATATTTGCCAATACCGGCGCAAGATCGGCATGGTCTTTCAGAGCTTTAATGTTTTCCCCCATATGAGCGTGCTGGAGAACATCACGCTCGCGCCGATCCTGGAACGAAAGATACCCAAAGCGCAGGCCATGGAAGAAGCCATGGCGCTGCTTAGCCGCGTAGGGTTGACCGATAAAGCCGGCGAATACCCGCGCAAGCTGTCCGGCGGGCAGAAGCAGCGGCTCTCTATCGTAAGGGCGCTGGCCATGCACCCGGAGGTAATGCTGTTTGACGAGCCGACTTCCGCGCTTGATCCGGAGATGGTCAAAGAGGTTTTGCGCGTTATCGGCGGCCTGGCGAAAAGCGGCATGACCATCGTCATCGTCACCCATGAGATGGCCTTTGCCCGCAAGATTTCAGACCGTGTGCTGTTCATATCGGAGGGCGTCATCAAGGAGGAAGGCAGCCCCGATGTGATGTTTACCTGCCCGCGTGATCCAAGCACCATCCGGTTTTTGAGCATGGTTTTATAAAGGAGCCGCTATGAGTTTGAATGACAAAATAAAGCAACTGATTGCCGCCAAGGCTGACGAGGCCGTTCGCCTCGCCGGCGAGATATGGGATTTCGCGGAGCTGCCATACTGCGAGGTTCGTTCGGCGGCAGCATTGCAGGAAGCGCTGGAAAAAGGAGGCTTTACGATTGAAAAGAACATTGCCAAGATACCCACCGCGTTTACGGCTACCTTCAAAAACGGCAGCGGAAAGCCCACGGTGGGCCTGCTGGCCGAGTATGACGCGCTATATGGATTAAGCCAGAAAGCCGCTTGCCCCACACAGGAGCCGCTTAAGGAAGGGGGGCCGGGACATGGCTGCGGCCACAACCTGCTGGGCGCGGGCTGCTATGCCGCGGCTGTAGCGCTAAAGGATTATCTGCTCCAAGAAAATAAAGACGGCACGGTGGTCTTCTTTGGCTGCCCCGCGGAAGAGGGCGCCGGCTCCAAGCAGTTCATTGCCCGCGCCGGTTATTTTGAGGATGTGGACTTTGCCTATACATGGCACCCGGCTACGATCAACGAGGTTCCAGCCAAAGGCAGCGTTGCCATTATGGGCGCAAACTTTATTTTTGACGGCGTTTCTTCCCATGCTGGCGGCGCGCCGCATTTGGGAAGATCAGCGCTGGACGCGGTGGAGTTGATGAACGTGGGCGTGAACTACCTGCGCGAGCATATGATCGATTCGGCCCGCATCCACTACGCCT
>CAZAZI010000251.1:0-3149 GCA_964489575.1 uncultured Oscillospiraceae bacterium
TCTCCGGCAAGGAGGACGCCATCAGCCGGGGCACGGACATCACCTCCCACACCTTTATCGTGGAAAATTTGCCCGAGCGGCTGCTGATCGCCGATACGGATATCGGCGACGAATTCCTCGCCCGCATCGCAGACCTCAAGGCCCTGCTGGCCGCCTACCATTCCGGCCTGCTGCAAACGAAAACGGTAGATAAACCTTAATCTTCCCGCGTTAAAAAGGGACTGCCCGGCAGTCCCTTTCGCTATATTTGCTATATGAGAATAAATCGAACCCTTATGCCGCAGGCGAAGCGGCCGGCGCCGGTATTTCCCCGGCCTCCAGGGCGCCGTATGCCATGGGCCTGCGGGCATAGCGGAAGATATCCCCGGCGCCGGTGACGACCACATTATCGAAGCTGGAAGCGCAATGGAGGAAGAGGGGCTTGCCCTTTTCGTTAAAGCCGATGCAGATGCCGATGTGGTTGCCCTTATCCGTGGGGTATTCATGCTGGAAGACCCAATCGCCCACGTGCAGATCCCTCCATTTGATGGGGGTGGATCTATCCCACTGGCTCCAGGTGCCGTGGCCCACGGCCTCCTCCACCTCCGAGGGGGAAAGGCCCAGCTGGGCATAGCACCAGGCCACGAAGCCGCTGCAATCCAGGCCATAGGGCTTGGTTTCGCCCGTAGATTGGCTGCCTGCCGAGGTGACCTTTTTGGGTTGGCCCCAGCCTTCATCCCAGCCGGGGGCGTCGCTCTTGCCGCCCCAGAAATAGTGCACCTTTCCAAGAAGCGTCAGCCCTGCCTCCACAACGGCCTCGCGCTGTGGCGTTTCTGCTGGGGCCGCCGCGCGCAGGGCGGTGATGGCGTCTTCTGAAAGCGGCTCATAGGGCGGCTGGCGGTTGATGCTTGCGAGCAGGTAAAAAAGCCCTGCCGCCAGGGCCAGCAGAACGAAAATGGCCGCCATCAGGCGGGCGGGGCGCAGGATGCGCTTCTTTTTGCGTTTTACTTCCGCCATATATCCCTATGCTACAGGATATGACGAAAAAGGTCAAATGAACATTCTGAAACGGTTGCTCTACGGCAGCCAGGGCAGGGGCAGCCGCGCGTATTCGCCCGCCGGGTCCGCGGCGTAGTTCTCCACCTGATGTTCCGCCTCGTCATAATAAACATAATCATCGAGCACGGGGGAGTAGCTGTAGATGCGCATCTCGCCAAGAACCTCATCCACCTGGATAAAACGCATATAGCCGCTTCCGCCTTCCTGGCCGGCAGCCTGGTAATTGCCGATCAGCTGGTAAACAGTGCGCTCGGGCGCGCCGTCGCCGTTGTCGTCGAAGAAAGCGGGCTTGGCGGCAATGTTGTAGCGGTGGCCGCAGAGCACCAGGCATACATTGGCGCATTGGGAAACCACCTGCTCATAGAAGCGCTGGCCATCGCTCGAAAGGCTCAGGTCTGTTTTGAAATAATCATGCAGGCAGAGCACGCCCACCCGCTCCGGGAACCGATCGAAAACGGAGCGCACCCACTTGATGCACGCCGCATCCGGCGCATAGCCCATATATACGAACAGATAGCCGGTATCCCCGGCCTCGAAAAGATCGAAATGGCCCCGGTTATCCTGATAGCTTTCGCCGTAGCAGGGTTTGAAGGAAAATTGATTCTCTCCGAAATAGGCGCTGAAGTTGCGGTAATCGGCCTGCGTGCGGTGCACATCGTGGTTGCCGGCCAGCACGCCGCCGGGCAGGCGCGTAAGGGAGGCCATGGCCCGCACGGCCACCAGCCATTGCTCCTCCTGATCGGCGTTGTTGACCAGGTCGCCCGTGTGCACAAAATAGCGCAGATCCATCCGCGCCGCTTCATCGCGCAAAAAGGCCGTCATGGCATAAAAGGTTTCCGGCCATTTGCTGCTGTAATACTGGGTGTCGCTAAGCCAGGCAATGGTATAGACCCCCTCCCGCGCGGTAAGCGCATCCGGCACGGGGGTGGGCGTGGGTAGGGGCGTAGGCGCGGGCGCGGGCGTGGCGCTGGGCAGAGGGACCGGTTCGATAACCGGCCGGGCGCAGGCCGCCAGGCTCAGCAGGGCAAGGAGGAGGAGGAGAGAGAGAAGCTTTTTCATAGCCTTATGATAGCACATAAATCTGCTTGGTGAAACGGCGAAGAATGCCGAAGCGCGGCAGGTTTGACAACAGGCTCGCCGCGCGGTACAATGTCACAAGCAGCCGCCCGTTTGGGGGCGGCGGGCAGAAAACGAGGTTATGCATGCAGCAAATAGCATCGCGCAGGCTCCGCAATGCCATGGTGGCGGCGGGTGAAGAACTGCATAAACGGGACGAGGCCTTCAGACGGGCCTCGAATTTAGATTTTTTGATGTGGCTGGCCGTGTTCGTGGCCTTAGCCCTGGCCATCCGCCTGTTCGTATTCGAACCCGTGCAGGTGGTGGGGGATTCCATGTATCCCTCCCTTTTGGATGGGGAGCGGATGTTTGTGGAAAAGGTGAGCTATCTAATCGAGCCGCCCGAGCGGGGGGATGTTATCATCTGCCGTTATCCGGCTTACGCGGAAAACTGCGTCAAGCGGGTGATCGGCCTGCCCGGCGAAACGGTTTCCGTTTCCGGCGGCGCCGTCTATGTGAACGGCGAGCCTCTCGAGGAAAGCGCCTATTGGCAGGGGGATAGCTTGGGCGACGATATTCGGGTGGATGTTGCGCCTGTGACCGTGCCGGAAAAGAGCGTGTTCGTGATGGGCGATAACCGCAACTTCAGCACGGATAGCCGCGAGGCTTCCGTTGGCCCCATCTTCTACGCCCAGGTCATCGGCAAGGTGCATGGCGTGATTTTCCCCCTGGGCGAGGTGCGCAGCGTATACACCGGCGTTTCTCCCATGGCGGGCGTGCCCTACGCCCCGCCTGCGATGTTCTACTGGGGGCAATAAAAGCAACTCTGCAGCATTAGAAAAGCGGCTTGTAAGGCCGCTTTTTGCTTAGCTTCTCTTCGCCGCGTCAGCACTCGGTCTTATGCGCGGCTACCTGGGGCTTTTTCACGCCCACATAGGGCAGATTGCGGTAATAGCCGTCGTAATCCAGGCCGTAGCCCAGCACGAATTCGTTGGGGATCACGAAGCCCACGTAGTCCGGGGCGATCTCGCACTCGCGGCGCTCGGGCTTATCCA
>CAZAZI010000252.1:0-3134 GCA_964489575.1 uncultured Oscillospiraceae bacterium
AAGAACGTATAAAGACACTTGCAGCGAGACGTGGCAAAAAAGTTTCTATTAATCTGTTTGGACAAGAAAATGCAGATGAGACATATGCCATTGCCCGTGCTGACATGCTTGTTAAAGGCGAAGGTGCACAGGCGAATAATATTCGTTTTGGATCTACCATATCTAATGATCAGTTCGCCCGTGAGGAGTTTGATTTTATGCTTTCAAACCCTCCATTTGGCACGTCATGGAAATCAGAATTAAAAGCCTGGGGGAACATAAAAAAAGAAGATATTAACGATCCTCGTTTTATTATTGATTATAATGGTAATGTCGAATATACACTAATTCCAGATATAAGCGACCCACAGATGCTGTTTCTTGCAAATAATATAAGTAAAATGAAAACCTCCACAGAGTTGGGTAGTCGAATCATTGAGGTGCATAGCGGTTCATCTCTTTTTAGTGGTAAAGCAGGTTCCGGCTGGAGTAATCTTCGTCGCTATATTATTGAGCAAGACATGCTAGAAGCTATTGTTGCCCTACCGGAGAACATGTTTTATAACGCAGGAATCGGTACCTTTTTATGGGTTGTCACTAACAAAAAAGAATCGAAACGTAAGGGTAAGGTCCAGCTTATTGATGCTACAAGCATGAAGGCGGCATTAAGAAAAAATCTTGGAGATAAGAATTGTGAAATAACACCAACGATTAGAAAAGAGATTATGAACTTGTATCTTAGCTACACAGATGCTGATGATGAATATAGCAAGGTTTTCGATAATGAAGAGTTTGGCTTTTATTCTGTTGGTATAGTACGCCCATTACGTCTTGCTGTAGAGATAAGCAATGAGAATCTGGAACTATTAAAAGCAGAGAAAGATGATGAAATCTACGAGTTTATGTGTAAAGCACAAGAGCAGCTTGGAAATAGACTGATCATGGATTATGGTGTTTTCATAGAACAGTTATCGTCTCTTGCTACGAAGGAAAACGTACGACTTACGGCAAAGAGACTAAAAGCTATACGTTTATGCTTTACATCTATAAATGAAAATGCCGAGCCTGTTCTTGATAAGAATGGCAATCCTGAAATTGACAAGAATTTAAGCGATACAGAACAGGTACCACTTACCTATGAGGGAGGCATCGAAGCATTTCTTGAAAATGAAATTCATCCATATGTATCTGATGCCTGGATTGATGAGAAATCTGTGATACTCGGATATGAGCTTAGTTTTACAAAATATTTCTATAAACCTATTGAATTAAGACCTGCTGACGAGATTATTGCAGATATTCAATCCATCGAAACAAGTACAGATGGATTGCTTGCCTCTATTATAGGAGGTATAAAGCAATGCTGAAACAATATTCCGAGTACAAACTAACAGAAATACCTTGGGATAAATTTGCCCCATTAAATTGGGATATCAAACGCGGAAAAGTTCTCTTTTATAATCCCAAGGAAATAAATAAGAACAATATATGCAAAAATATACTTTCCCTCACATTACGAGGCGTGATTAATAATGATATTGATAGACCTATTGGGTTAGCACCAAAGAGCTATGATACATACCAACTGTTCAAAAAAAATGATCTTGTTTTTAAGCTTATAGATTTGGAGAACATTTCTACAAGTAGAGTTGGTCTTGTACATGAAGATGGTGTGATGAGTCCGGCGTATATTAGATTGGTTTCGAAGAATATTGAACACATAAACATCAGGTACTTTTATTATCAATATTATGCCTTGTATTTAAGAAGCATATATAACGGATTGGGGGCAGGTGTCAGACAGACATTATCAGGTACAGATTTAATCAATCTTTTTATTATGGTTCCCACTCATGAGGAGCAAAACCAAATTGTGCGTTTTCTTGATTGGAAAATATCTGAAATGGCACATTTCGTCAAGGAGAAGCGCAAAGAAATAAAACTACTACAAGAACTGAAACTGTCATTGATAAACAACGCTGTCACGCGTGGCATTGATTCTAATGTAGGATTTAAGGATAGCGGTCACGCATGGATTGGAGATATTCCAGAACACTGGGAGATGCTGTTCAGCAAGAAACTATTTAAGCTTCGGAGAGATAAAGCATTACCGAACGACGAACAACTTACCTCATCTCAAAAGTACGGCATTATATCTCAGAAAGAGTATATGCGTATTGAGAACCGTCGTCTAACAGTTGTAATGACCGGAGAAGATATTTTAAAGCATGTGGAGGTTGGTGATTTTGTAATCAGCATGCGCAGTTTTCAAGGCGGAATTGAGTATAGTCATATATCTGGAAAAATCAGTTCTGCATATGTGATGCTAATCCCAAACAATGAACTCGTTTTTGATAGATATTTCAGGTGGTTATTGAAATCGCCATCATATATCAAGGCGTTACAAGGTACCTCTGATTTAGTACGTGATGGACAAGCACTACGTTATTCGAATTTTGCGAAGGTATATCTACCAAATATCCCTCTTGATGAACAAGAAGCCATTGCAGATTATCTTGATGATATGTGTCCTAAAATTGACGAGATGATAGATGCATTGCGTTCAGAAATAAAACATGTCATTGAACTCCGTACAAAGACCATCTCTGATGTTGTAACTGGCAAAGTTGATGTTCGCAATGTCGAAATACCAAGATATGAACCGGAAACCGATGACTTGTTGGATGAAGAGGAAATGAGTGGAGATAACGATGATAAAGAAACTGTAGATGAGGAGGTTGAATGAGTAATGTCAACAAACACCAAGGAAAATGGATTTGAAACACTCATTGTCAATTGGCTCGTGAATATGAATCATTACGAGCAAGGAGTGAATGATGATTACAATCAAGAGTATGCCATTGACGAGGTGCGGCTTTTCCGCTTTTTGAACGATACACAGAAAGATTATATGGATGAACTCCGAATTCTTGCGTCCGCTGCAGAAAAGAAGAGGTTTCTCGATCGCCTTAGCAAAAAACTGTCTGATGTGGGTGTTGTAGAAATACTACGAAAAGGCTTCAAGTATAAACACCGCACTATAGAAATGTACATGGTTTTACCTTCTGAGGGAAATCGCGAAGCGACCGCATTGTATGAAAAGAACATATTTAGCGTTACGCGACAACTACAGTATTCAAAGGAATATGGGCGTC
>CAZAZI010000253.1:0-3129 GCA_964489575.1 uncultured Oscillospiraceae bacterium
ACGGTGTGGTCCGCGTTCATGGTCGGCTCGCCGATGGCGTTGACCGGCTCAATATTGAACTGGGCTGCGATCTCCTCCACAGCCTGGCGCAAGGCGGCTGCGTCATATGTAAAGATATTGTTGAATTCTCCGGGCGCTGCGGAAGCGCCGCCGGTCACATCCACCACCCCGGCCACATCCGCTTCATCGGGTTCGTAAGAAAGGGCTTGATCTAGCACGGCTTCGATATCGTAGCTTAAAGCCGCGTCGCTGGCCTTGATGGCATAGCTTTCCTGCCCCAGCTTAAGCGTTACCAGGGCCTTGGCAAGCGCCGCCTCCGCAGCTTCGCGCACAGCGCCGCGCGCGGTGGATTTGGTTTGCCCGCTAACGTCAACGCCCAATATGCTTACGCCCTTGGGCAGCTTGGCCGTGGCGCCCAAGCCTATGCTCTCCCCCGCCGCCCCGGCCGCGCTGGGAAGGCTCTTTGCCAAGGCGTAAACGCCGCCAAAGAGGCCCGCGAGCACCAGCAGCACCAGCAGCAGCCTACCGATGTGGATGCCAGAGCCTCTTTTGCGCTGCTGCTTCTCCTCTACCCGCCGTGGCTGGTTGGCGATGCGGGAGGAGGTCATATCGAGGCCGCTTGCGACCCGCCGCGCCTGCACCGGCCGTTTGGCTGCCGCCGGCTTTGCGCTGCGGATCGTATTCCCGGAAGCCCGCTTAGAGGAGGCGCTCTTTTGCCCGCCCGTTTTCACCGGCGCGGGGCCGCTGCGCAGCTCGCCCTGCACGGCCCTTTGGGGCGCGCGGGCCGATCCGCTTGCGGAGGCGCTCTGGCTGATTCGGCTTGCGGGCCTTGCCCGCTTGGCCTGAGCGGCGCTTTGCCGCGCCGCGCCGGGCTGGCTAGCCTTGCGCTTGGGGGAGGCGGAGGATGCGAATTCATCCAAGGTGACCTGTTGGAGGTCAGCCTGCCGGGCAGGCGCTTTGCCGCCTGGTTGCGCCCGTTTTTGCGCGCGCAAAGCCGAGGACGATTGATTCGCGCCCTTGACCTGCATATAGCTTGGCAGGCTCAGCTCCTCCCGTCGTTTATCCATAAGCTCCCTTTATTTTCAACGGCCGATGGCGCGTAAGGCCACATCGGGGCAGTTGGTGATGATGGCGTTCACATTGGAAGAAGCCAGCAGCTGGGCCGTATCCGGGTCGTTCACAGTCCAGGTGTTCACGGCCACGCCTGCGCCCCGGCAGCCCTCCAAAAGGCCGGGGCTGCCCAGAACGGCTTTATAGTGCGGGTGGATGGCATCCGCCTTGAGGTAGCCGGCATAGACCCATGGGTCTACCAGAACGCCGCTGTAAAGCAGGCCGATCTCCGCATCCGGATCCAGCTCGCGGATCTTTTTAAGCACGTAATGATTGAAGGAGGAATACGTCACCCTGCCCTGCATGCCCATCTCCCGCTCCAGCTGGATCAGCTTATCCCAAATACCGGGGTATTCCACCTCGCCGTATTTGATCTCCACATTCACGGTAAGGCTGCTGCTCTTTAGCAAGCCGTAAACCTCTTTGAGCGTGGGGATACGGGTAAAGGCATAATCCGCCATGTCGGCGGAAAAGTCCAGCTTTTTTAGGGCTTGGCAGGTCATATCCACCACACGGCCTTTGCCGTTGCTGGTACGATCCACCCATTCGTCATGGATCACCACCAGCTTGCCGTCGCTGGAAAGCTGCGCGTCCAGCTCAATGCCGTCCGCGCCCTGCTCCATGGCCAGGCGGAAGGCGGGTATGGTGTTTTCCGGCGCGTAGGCGCTGGCCCCGCGATGGGCCCAAACCTTTGTTGACATCGTGTGATACCTCCTGGAATTTTGTCAATATTCCTCCAATTATGGATATTATATCATGCCGTGCGCCTTTTTTGAATAATGCGGCTGGGAAAATACAAGCCTATGGTTATGCTTCAAAGTTTGTTTACATTTATCGTTGGCGGCCTGCTGTATCTGCTGCTCGAGCTTGCCTGGCGGGGCCGCAGCCACCTATCCATGTTTATCACGGGCGGGCTTTGCTGCATGCTCCTTAGCGCCCTCTTTTTGCGCTATGCGCCGGCCTGGCCCCTGCGGCTCCTGCTGGCGGGGTTGGTTATCACCGCCGCGGAGTTCCTTTGCGGCTTGGCGGTAAACCGCCGTCTGGGCCTGGGCGTGTGGGATTATTCCACCCGGTCTCGCAACCTTTATGGCCAAGTTTGCCTGGATTTCTCCCTGCTTTGGTGCCTTATGGCCCTGCCCATCTCCGCCCTGGGGGCCTATGCGGCCCGTCTTGTGAATCTTGTGTCGCCTTATTGAATAAATCTGTTATAATAATAAGGTATATCCCGGGCGGGGGGCCGCGGGCCGTCCGCCCCTTCAGGAGCGAGCATGGAAAAGAAAAAAACGTCCTTCATCCAGGGCGCGGCTGTGCTGGGCGCGGCGGGCATCCTGGTCAAAATAATAGGCGCGGCCTTTCGCATCCCCCTGGCCAACGCCATCGGCCTGATCGGCACCAGCTACTACGATACGGCCTATCCTTACTATTCCTGGCTGCTAGTCATCTCTTCTAGCGGCCTGCCTACCGCTATCTCCAAAATGGTGGCCGAGCGGGTCACCCTGGGGGATTACCGGGGCGCGCACCGGGTATTCACCACGGCGCAGCAAATCCTTTTAGGAATTGGCGTGGTCACCGCGCTGCTGATGTTTTTCGGCGCGGATTATCTCGCTAAGATGCATCTTTTGCCCGAGGTGACTTATTCTTTCCGCGCGTTGGCCCCGGCCCTTTTCTTTGTGGCGCTGATGTGCGCCTACCGGGGCTATTTGCAGGGCATGCAGCAGATGGTCCCTACCGCCCTTTCGCAGGTGGTGGAGCAGGTGGGCAAGCTGGTCATCGGCCTGGGCCTGGCGCTCCTGCTCCTGCCCAAGGGGCCGGAATATGGCGCTATGGGCGCGCTCATC
Organism: uncultured Oscillospiraceae bacterium; assembly: GCA_964489575.1. GTDB lineage: Bacteria > Bacillota > Clostridia > Christensenellales > CAG-138 > Pelethousia. The sequence continues at coordinate 2,949 of CAZAZI010000253.1, forward strand.
GGCGTTACCGCCAGCGAGCTTCTGGCCCTGTTCTACATCATGCTGGCCTACCGCCGCAGATGGCCCCGCATCCGCGCGCGCATGGAGCGCAGCCGCCGCACGGAGGATAAGCCCGTAGCCAAGCGCCTGCTGGCCTTGGCCCTGCCCATCACCATCGGCGCATCCATCAGCCCCCTGGCCA
>CAZAZI010000254.1:0-3129 GCA_964489575.1 uncultured Oscillospiraceae bacterium
AGGGCTTAGACCCCGGCGTGATGAACAGGTAAAAGGCCGTTTGCTGCCGGTTGCACAGGAAGAGCGTTTTCACCATTTTCATATCGAGCCTTTGGTCGATCAGCAGGCAATCCTCCATGGTGATGGCCTCATCCGTATCCACCCGCGCAAATGGGATGGCCAGCCCTTGCAGCGCTGCGTAAACCTTCTCCTGCAAGGGGCTGCCGAATCGCTCCGGCGGCGCGGTGTAGACGTCGCTTACGAAAAACATGTCGTATTTCATCTCTTTTCTTGCAAACGTTTCGGACAATAGTGTATCATAGATCTATAAATCACAAAAACGAATGTTTTGCATAAAGAGGATGACGAAACCGAATGGATATGAACCTGCAAAAACACATGGCTTTCGTCCGTACGGTGGAATATGGCAGCTTCACCAAGGCGGCGCAAATGCTTAACTATTCCCAATCCGGAATCAGCCGTATGATAAGCGACCTCGAGCAAGAGTGGGGCGTAACCCTCCTGGAGCGCGGGCGCTCCGGCGTACGCCTCACTTCCGACGGGCTAAAGCTTTTGCCTTTCGCTAAAAACATATGCGAGGCCTACCGCGAGCTGCAAGCGCAGGTGGAGGAATTGAACGGCCTGCAATCCGGCCTGATCCGCATCGGCACCTTTTCCAGCATCGCCACCCATTGGCTGCCCAATATCATAAAGGAATTTCAAAAGGATTACCCCAATATGGATTACGAGCTGCTGCTGGGCGATTATGCGGAGATCGAAAGCTGGATTCTGGAAGGCCGGGTGGATTGCGGCTTTTTGCGCCTGCCCGCGCGGCCGGAGCTCGAGACGGTGTTCCTCGAGCAGGATAAGCTGTTGGTGGTGCTGCCCGAAAACCACCCCATGGCGGGCTGTAAAACCTTCCCTGTCAAAGCCCTATGCGATTCCCCCTTTATGCTGCTGGAGAAGGGCGCAAAATCCGATGTGTCGGAGATGTTCGAGCGCTATGGCATTACGCCCAGCGTGCATTTCACTACCTGGGATGATTACGCCATCCTTTCCATGGTGGAGAGCGGCCTGGGCATCAGTATTCTGCCGCAGCTGATCCTTAGGCGCATCCCCTATCGCGTGGTGGCTAAGGAGCTGGATGTGCCCGCCTACCGCAAGATCGGCCTGGCCCTGCGGGATAAAAAGGGCGCCTCCCTGGCCGTTAAGCGGTTTTTGGATTATATCCAATATAGATAAGCCGCCGCACAACGCATAAAAGAAGCAAGGCGAACGGGCCTTGCTTCTTTTAACGCTATAGGGATACAAGCCGTTTCGGCCCGGGGCATTACGCTTGCCCGTAATAGGCGTGCGTGCCGTGTTTGCGCAGGTAGTGCTTATCCAACAGCTCCTGCTGCATGGGCGGCAGATCCGGCCGCATCTGCACCGCGTGCCAGGCCATGTAGGCCACTTCTTCGAGCACCACCGCGTTGTGCACGGCTTCGTGCGCATCCTTGCCCCAGGCAAAGGGGCCGTGGCTTGCCACCAGCACAGCCGGGATATCCAGCGGCGAGCGGTTCCGGAAGGTCTCGATGATGACGGCGCCGGTCTCCTTTTCGTATTCGCCGGCAATCTCTTCGGCCGTCATCAGCCGCGTGCAGGGGATTTCGCCGTAGAAATAATCCCCGTGGGTGGTGCCCAGCGCGGGAATGCCGCGCCGCGCCTGGGCGTAGATGGTGGCCCAGCGGCTGTGGGTGTGCACCACGCCGCCCACGCCCGCAAACGCGCGGTATAATTCGAGGTGCGTGGCCGTATCCGAGGAGGGCCGCATTGCGCCCTCGATCTGCTTGCCCGTTTCAAGTTCCAGCACCACCATGTCTTCTGGCTTGAGATCGGCGTATTCCACGCCGCTGGGCTTGATGACCATCAAGCCCGCCTCCCGATCAACCGCGCTGGCATTGCCCCAGGTAAAGGTGACCAGGCCGTGTTTGGGTAAGGCCATATTGGCCTCGTATACGCTTTGCTTCAATGCTTCCAGCATAGGTTCCTCCTTATTTTAGCTTCCAGGTTAGGTCCATCATCATCAGCTCGTTTTCCAGCGTCACCGGGTCTGTGCCGGCGTGGATGTGCACGAATTCGATATCCATCATTCGTGCCCAATCCCGCATCATTTGCGCGTCGCAATCATAGCTGAGCACGGTATGGTGCGCGCCGCCTGCGATGATCCAGGCCTCCGCGCCCACTGCCAGGCTGGGCAGGGGCTTCCACATCACGCGGGCTACGGGCAGGTTGGGCATGGTCTGCGAAGGCTTGATGCACTCGACATCCTGCACGATCAAGCGCAAACGGCCGCCCATGTCGATAAGGCTCGCGGCGATGGCCGGGCCGGCCTTGCCTTCAAACACCAGCCGGGCGGGCGCTTCCCGATCGCCAATGCCCAAATCATGCACCTCGATGCGGGCCTTATCCGCCCCCACGCTGGGGCAGACCTCCAGCATGTGCGCGCCCAGGGAGATGCCGTTTTTGAAGTCGTAATTGTAATCCTCCATGAAGGTGGTGCCCTTGCCGACGCCCTGGCCCATGACCTTCATGATGGCCGTCATGGCCGCCACCTTCCAATCTCCTTCGCCGCCATAGCCATAGCCCTGCGCCATCAGATCCTGTGTGGCCAGGCCAGGCAGCTGCTTCATGCCGTATAGATCCTGGAAGGTGTTGCTAAAGGCCAGGCAACCCTCCGCATCCAGCAGCTTTTTAAGGGCTGCCTCCTCGCGCGCCTGGTAGCGCACGGTGTCCAGATCGGCCGTGGCGAAGGTGTAGCGCTCTTGGTATCCCGCCATCATGGCCTCTACTTCGGCCTCGGTTACGGCCTCCATAGCCTCTACCAGCGTGCCGACCGGCCAGGTGTTTACCTGCCAGCCCAGCTTGATCTGCGCCTCAACCTTGTCGCCCTCGGTTACGGCCACTTCGCGCATATTATCGCCAAAGCGCATCACCTTGAGGGATTGGCTGAACACCGCGCCCACGGCCGCGCGCATCCACTTGCCGATCTTTTTCTGCGCCTCTTCATTTCCCCAATAGCCCACGACCACCTTGCGGGGCAGGCGCATGCGCGTGCCGATGAAGCCGTGCTCCCGGTCGCCATGGGCGCTCTGGTGCAGGTTCATATAA
>CAZAZI010000255.1:0-3122 GCA_964489575.1 uncultured Oscillospiraceae bacterium
GCTTTTTGATCGACCCGCCGGTGCAGGCCCGCGTCATCGGGCCCTATGAAGCCGGCCGGAGCGGTGGGCAGGATGTATGATGGCCGCGCACAGCAGATGGAGCAAGGGCTGGACGAATTTCGTCCAGCCCTTCTCGTATCGCGCCGTAGCGGGGTCTGCGGCTGCGCAGCTTAATTTGCGGGGCGCTCCTCCGCCAGCAGCGCCTTGACGGCTGCCTCCGTATCCAGGCTTAAGGCCTTTTGACCCAGGGCCCGCGCTTCTTCAAGGGTGTATTGGGAGAGGGCCCGCTTCACATCCGCGATGCAAGCCGCGTTCATGCTGAACTTGCGCAGGCCCAGCCCGGCCAGGGCGGGCGCGGCCAGAGCGGAGCCCGCCATCTCGCCGCACACGGAAACGGGCTTACCCTTCGCGCTAAAGGCGTCCAGCACCATGTTGATGGCACGGAACATGGCTGGGGAAAAGCTTTGATAATAACCGGCCACCTGGGCGTTCATGCGGTCCGCCGCGTGCAGGTATTGGCACAGGTCGTTGGTGCCGATGCTGGCGAAATCGCATTCGTCCGCCACGGCGTCTGCAATGAGGGCGATGGAGGGGATTTCGATCATGATGCCTACGGGCATGCTTTCATCAAAGGGGATCTGCTGGCCGCGCAATTGCGCGCGGGCTTCTTCCAGGGCCTCCTTGGCCAGCCGCAGGTCGTCCAGCGAGCCGACCATGGGGAACATGATTTGCAGCTTGCCGTAAGCGGAGGCCCGCAAGGCGGCCCGCAGCTGGGTGAGGAAGAGCTCGCGCTTTTCGAGGCACAACCGCAGGGCGCGGCAACCCAGGAAGGGGTTATCCTCCTTGGGCAGCGGCAGGGCGGGCAAGGTCTTATCCCCGCCCACATCCAGCGTGCGCAAGGTTACGGGGCGGCCCTTGGCCTGCTCGAGCACAGCGCGGTATACGGCGAACTGCTCCATTTCCGCTGGCAGGCGCTCGCTTTCCATATAGAGGAACTCCGTGCGGAAAAGCCCTACGAAGCTGCATACCTCAATGGCATCCTTATCCATGCGCGCGCCGATGTTGAGGCCGATTTCTACGGGCGTGCCGTCCTTCAAGCGGGGCTCCCCGGCAAAATAACGGGCCGCGTCCCGTCTATCCGCCTGGAAGGCTGCGCGCTTTTCTTCATAAAGGCGCAGGGCGGAAGCGTCCGGATCGAGCAATACCTCGCCGCTTAGCGCATCCACGATGAGCGCGGCCCCGTGGGGCAGGGCCCTGGTGGCGTCCGGAACGCCCAGCACGGCCGGGATGCCGAAGGCGCGGGCCAAGATGGCGGAATGGGAGGTGGAGCCCCCCACTTCGGTTACGATGGCCAGCACGTTCGCCCTGTCCATGGTGGCGGTATCGCTGGGCAAAAGGTCGTGGGCGACCACCACCACGGGGCAGCCGAGGCGAGAGAGGTTGCGCTCCGGCTCCCCGTGGAGGATGCGCACCAAGCGGTTGCGCACATCCCGAAGGTCCATCGCCCGCGAGGCGATCAGCGGGTCCTTGGCGGCGCTCAAAAGGGCCGCGTATTCCGTGAATACCCGGTTCACGGCAAAATCCGGCGCCTGGCGGCGCTCCAGGATGGCGGCGCGGATCTCCTCATCCATCTCCTCATCTCCGAGGAAGGCCCGGTGCGCCGAAAATATCTTGGCCTTATCCGCATCCCGTTGCGAGAAGGAGGCGATAATATCGCGCAGTTCCTTATCCGCCAGGTCTACGGCTTCCTGGTATTTGGCCACAGCGCCCAGCTCCTGGCCGGGCTGCACATAGGCTTCGAACACGTCGCAGGCATAGGCCTTGTATTGGTATACGCTGCCTGTGGATAAGCCCGGGGAAACGGGGTTCCCCTTGAAAATGCGCATATGCTCAGCCCTCGCCAAAACCGCTGTTGATCAGCGCAACGAGCTTTGTCACAGCCGCCTGCTCATCGCCGCCCTCGGCGGAAATTTCGATGTTGGTGCCCGCGTTGAGCCCGGCGGAAAGCAGGCGGACGATGGATTTTGCGTTTACCGCTACGGCGTCTGGGTCGTCTGCGTTGCGGATGAGCACCTGGGATTCAAAGCTCTTGGCCAGCGCCACCAGCTCTGAGGCCGGCCGCGCGTGCAGGCCGGAGGCGTTTTTAATCAGCACGTTTTGTACGTACATGACGAATGCTCCTTTCTATCCTTTCCAGTTAGCAAGAAGATAGGCTTCCGCCTGGGCGCACCACAGCCCCCTGTGGGCTTTGGTGATGGCGTGCAGCTCGCCAAAGCGCGCGTCCTTCTCGGCCAGGCTTGCAAAATCCTCGATCGCCGTGAGCGGCATGGCAATGTGGTTGTAGATGAGCTTTTTGCCGCCTGGGATGTGCGGCAGTTCGAGGATGGTTTTAGCGGCGCTATCCAGCCCGCCGATGTGGGTCACCATAACGGCGGGCTCCGTGGCCCCCGCTTCGGAAAGGCGCAGGGCCTCCTTGAGGTCGTCCGTGTTGCCGCCTGTTGTGCCCATGATATGGGTGGAATTATAGTGCGCGTCGTAAAGGTTCATCCTGGCGCTAAAGGCGGGGTCCATGGGCCCGGCGAAGATGTTCATGCAGCCATCCCTGCCTAAAATGGCATTGCCCAGCTCCGCAACGGCGGCCACGGGCGCAAAGACGAACACATCGTCGAAGCCGCCGCCGGCAAGCGCCTTCAAATGCGCAGCCGGATCCTCCAGGGCGGCGGTGTTGACGAAGCGCACATCCACGCCGCTTTTTGCGGCCTTTGCGCGGAAGATCTCGTCCGCCCGGGCGAGGCGGGCTTGGTCGATATCGGCAATGACCAACAGGCCCGGCCGCCTATCGCAGCTGATGGCATAATCCAGCGCGCCCAGGCCCATAGGGCCGGCGCCGGCCACGATGGCCGCCTTGCCGCCCGCCGCGATGCCCATCTCGTGGCGGTAATCGCCCATGCGGGTGTGGTAGGCCGCGTGGAACGCGCCGATGCTGCAGCTCATCGGTTCGGCCAGGGAAGCCTCGAAATAGGCCTCGCCGCCGTATTCGAGGAAGCAGCCCAGCTCCATCACCTCCGGCGGGATGATGCAATAGGTGGCGTTGCCGCCGAAATAGGGATAGGAATACCCGG
>CAZAZI010000256.1:0-3102 GCA_964489575.1 uncultured Oscillospiraceae bacterium
AGTATATCTCGTATTTCGCGCCCACGTCGATGCCGCGGGTCGGCTCATCCATGATAAGCACGTCCGGGTCATTGGCCAGCCAGCGGCTGATGATGACCTTTTGCTGGTTGCCGCCGGATAAGGATTGGATTTGCGTTTTTTCGCTGGGGGTTTTGATGCTCAGCTTATCGATGTTATCGCGCACCAGCTTGGAGATGCGTTTGTCATCCAGCATGATGCGGTATTTTAGGTATTGGGAAAGGGAGGCCACGGATACGTTGTCGCTCACGGAGAGCACGCCGAAAATGCCGGTAGCCCGCCGGTCCTCCGTCAAAAGGGCGATGCCCTGGTTGATTGCGTCCTTTGGGCGGATGATGCGGATGGGGCGGCCCAGATACTCCACGCTGCCCTCCGTGATAGCCCTTAGGCCGAAGATGCCCTCCATCAGCTCCGTGCGCTGCGCGCCCACCAGGCCGCTCACGCCCAGAACCTCGCCCTTGCGCAATTCAAAGCTCACCTCGCGGAAGGACTTCGAGTGGATAGAGGTATAGTTTTCCACCCGCAGCACGACCTCACCGGGCACATTTTCTTTTTTAGGGTAGAGGTTGGTGATCTCCCGGCCCACCATGCGGGTGATGATGAGGTCGTTCGTCAGCTCGCCCGCAGGCCAGGTGCCGATGTATTTGCCATCGCGCATGATGGTGACCTCATCGGAAATGCGGAGGATCTCATCCATTTTATGGGATATATATATGATGGCGCAGCCTTGATCTCGAAGGTTATTGATGATGCGGAAGAGAACGTCCACCTCGTTTTGCGTGAGGGAGGAGGTGGGTTCATCCATGATGACGATCTTTGCGTTGGCGGAAACGGCCTTGGTAATCTCCACCAGCTGCATTTGGGAAACAGAGAGGGTGCCCAGCTTGGCTCGCGGGTCAAAATCCAGGCCCAGGCCCCGGAGCAGCGCCTCCGTCTCTTGATACATCCGGGCGTGATCCACCATAATTCCGCCCAGCTTGGTGGGGTAGCGGCCGCAATAAATATTTTCGGCTATGGATCGCTCGGGTATGGGCTGCAATTCCTGATGCACCATGGCGATGCCTTTTTGCAGCGCCTCAAACGGGTTGGTGATATGGATAGGCTGGCCTTCGTAGAGCACCTCGCCCGTATCCATTTTGTAAACGCCGAACAGGCACTTCATCAGGGTGGATTTGCCGGCGCCGTTTTCGCCCATCAGCGCGTGCACCGTGCCCGCGCGCAGCTTGAGCGAAACGTCATCCAGCGCCTGAACGCCCGGAAAGGACTTGCTGATGCCCTTCATCTCCAGCAGATATTCCGACATATTGCCCCCTTATCGCTGCGGTTCTTCCATTTTTTGCAGGAAAAACCTGGATTCAATTGCAAGAATTGCGTGCGAGCAAGCCCGCACGCAATTCTTTTGTTACGCTTGTTGGTTATGCGGTGACCTTCTGGTAGTCAACGGTCACGTGGTTGGTGCCATCAGCAGCGGAGCCGATCAGCTCGCCATTGAGGTACTTGACGGCGCAGTCCACGGCAGCGTGGCTCTGGCCGATGTGGTCGTTGAGCACGGTACCGGTCATGGTGCCGGCCTTAACCATTTCTACGCACTCATCCAGCGCGTCAACACCCACCAGGTAGATGTCGGTGCCCACGGTGCGGCCCGCGGAGGCAATCGCCTGGGCAGCGCCCAGCGCCATGCCGTCGTTGTTGCAGAAGATAACGTCGACCTTCTCGCCGAACTGGCTCAGAGCGGTAGCGGCCAGCTCCTGGCCCTTCTCCTGGGCCCAGTCGCCGCGCTGCTTGAACAGCTCTTCAACCTTGATGCCGGCGTCGGTCAGGGCCTTGATGGAGAACTCGGTGCGGTACTGGGCATCCACGTTCTCCGGGTCGCCCATGATCATCACGTAGCTCACGGTGCCGTCGCCATTGACGTCGCCCTTGTCGGGCAGGGAGGCGATGATCTCGCCCTGATAGGTGCCGCTCTGGCGAGCATCCGCGCCCACGTAGCAGATCTTGTCCCAAGCCTGCATATCGGCGGCTTCGGGCTCACGGTTGATGTAGACCACGGGCACATCCGCGGCCTGGCACTTCTCGGTGATGGTGGCGGCGGAAGAGGACTGAACAAGGTTCACGATCAGCACATCCACGCCCTGGGCCAGGAAGGTATCGACCTGGTTGGTCTGCTCGGCCATATCGCCCTTGCCATCCACGATGGTGACTTCGTACTTAACGGCGTCGCTCTCCAGGGTCTTGAAGTAATTCTCGATCTCCTGGCGGTAGAGGGTCATGAAGTTGTCGTCGAATTTGTAGATACATACACCGACCTTGTAGGTGGTGGACTCGGCGGCGGCGGGCGCTGCGGGCTCAGCGGCGGGCGCGGCCGGCTCGGCGGCGGGCGCCGCGGGTTGAGCCGCGGGCGCGCTGGTGCATGCTACGCAAGAGAGCGCCATCATGGCTACCAGAACCAATGCGATGAGTTTTTTCATGGTTTGTTGTTCCTCCTTAAGAATTTGGGCGGTTTCAAGCGCCCTTGTATTCCCGGCGCAGTTGCCCGCGCCAAGCTTTTAAAGCAACCGAGGCTGCTTTTCAACAAAAAAGGGATTCGATTCGGTAAAGGGTGATGCGCGCTTCTCTCCCGCGCAAACCGCCGGCATGTGCAAGGGCCGACCGGTTTCGTGATGCTCGTATCATAGCACACTTCCCTCTCCATTGCAATACCTTTTGCGCATAAGGTGTTGATTTTATCGCATTTTTTCATCATGGTGCCGCGGTCTTTGTGGAATTTCTTCGTTTTTTTGTCCACAAGCTTGCGCAAAAAGGCAGGCGTTTGCGCCGCCCGAAGGCCGCCTATCCGCCTGCCAAATCTTCGCGTTTGATACAGAAATTTTTTGGTTTTGGAAAGGTTGCGCTCTTTATTTACTCCCAGCGCTTTTTCTCCCAATCTTTTAACAGCCTGCGCGCGGCGCTTATCTCTTTTCCCCGGTTCATTTTGGCGCTATCTATGCATTGCGTCAACTTTTACGCTACATTGCGCTACATGCAAGGGCATCCCCGCGAACCATACTAAATTCCATCCGTTCCTCCAGACTGTTCTCTTAATTG
>CAZAZI010000257.1:0-3094 GCA_964489575.1 uncultured Oscillospiraceae bacterium
CCTATTGTTACGTATTATATTTGCGCGCCTTTCGGCCCGCTTAGAGTATAGCAGAATGCCCTGCATGTCGCAATGCGTATCCTGTCGGAATTTGCAGGAAACGTTTCAGCCATCATAAGGTAACCTTATGTGAAGCTGTTTTGATATTAACCAAACAACCTAGCCAACCGGGCTTTTTCCACCCCTCCCTACTTTTTATCATCAGAAAAAGTTCGAGGGAAGAGCAAAAACTTTTATGGCCTTAGGCTAGAGAACCAGGGAACTGAAGCGCAAAAGGTATCCCCGCAAAAAAAGGCGGCGGCCCCGCAAAGGACAGGGATGCGAAAAAGGGCGCTCCATGTTATAATAACGCAGACCGCTTACAAGGAGGAAAATAATCCGTGCGCACAATCGGCAATCTTTTGTGGTTCATTTTCGGCGGCTTCTTTTTGGGGCTGAGCTGGTGGCTGGCCGGGCTGCTGTGGTGCATCACCATCATTGGCATCCCCTGGGGCCGCCAATGCTTCAAATTCGCCAAGCTCATCTTCTGGCCTTTCGGCAAAGAGGTGGATTACGGTGGCGGCGTGTTCTCCCTGCTGGCCAATATCATCTGGCTGCTGGTCAGCGGCCTACCCCTGGCCATCGAGGCCCTTGTTTTCGGCGTGCTCTGGTGCGCTACCATCGTGGGCATCCCCTGGGGCCTGCAATTTTTCAAATATGCCAAGCTGGCGCTCATGCCTTTTGGGGCTAAGGTAAAATGAAAGAGCGGCTTTTAAAAAAGTAAGCAAAATAGCCTTATAAGTTTATTTGATGCTACGCATAAGGCCCGGCGCAAGAGAGGCGCCGGGCCTTTGTTATTCGCTAGGCCAATCGTTCATAGATGGGCGCGAGCGCCGGGTCGTCCTCCCAGGCGTCGCCCAGGGATACGGCCCGGTTTTCGCCATGGAAATCACTGCCGCAAGAAACCAGGAGGCCATGTTGGCGGGCCAGCGAAAGGTGGGCCGCCTTCTGCCCCGGCGTGGCCGTAGGATAAAAAGCCTCGATGCCATCCAGCCCGGCTTTGGCCAGCCTATCCACCAGGCTGTGGATATCGCAATTCATCTTGCAGGGGTGGGCCAGCACGGCCAGGCCGCCTGCCCGGTGGATCAGCGCGACGGCCGCCTCCGGCTCAATGCGCCGGCTGTGCACATAGCCCGCCTGGCCGGGCCGCAGGTAATTCCGGAAGGCCTCGTTTATGCTTTGCGCATAGCCGCCTGCCACCAAAGCCATGGCCACATGCAGCCGGGTCATAACCCCCTGGCCGGGCGGCATATGGGGCAGAATATGCGCCCCCGCCGCCTCTAGCTGCGCCACCATGGCGCTGTTTCGGCGGCTGCGGCGCAGGATGTTCTCCTGCGCAAAGGCCGCAAGTTCCGCGTTCGCGGGGTCTATCCCCAGGCCCAGCATGTGCAGCTTGGCGGGGTGCTCGGTGTCGATCTCCAGCCCGGGGATCACCTTAATCCCCAACGCCCTGCCCGCCTCCATGGCCTCCGCCAGGCCCAGGATACAATCGTGATCGGTAAGGGCCACCAGGCCCAGGCCGGCGGCCTTGGCCGCGGCAGCCAGAGCCTTGGGCGGCAGCGTGCCGTCGGATAGGCTGGAATGGGTATGCAGATCGAATTTATCCATAATGCTCCCAATAGAATAATCTTCTAACTAAAATGGGGCGGCCCAGCCGCCCCGGTATCGTATTTACTTATTCGTTGCCGCCATCCTGCGGAGTCTGCGAGTCCTGCGGGGGCTGCGCGGCCGCGGCGGCCTGGCGCTGGGCTTCTTCCTCGGCCAGAACTTCGTCGTCCGCCTTTTCGAGGGCTTCCCTGCGCTGGCGGAAGCTGCTCAGCTCGATGGATTCGCCGTTGAATATCTTCTCGAACTGCTCGCCGTCGATGCGCTCGTATTCGAGCAGCGCCTCCACCACCCGGTCCAGGGCTTCACGGTGCTCGCTAAGCACCACCTTAGCCCGCTCGAACTGCTCTTCGAGGATGCGGCGGATTTCCGCATCCACCTTAGCGGCGACCTCTTCGGAATAGTTGCGCTGGTGACCCCAATCCTTGGCGATGAATACCTCCGTATCCCCGCCCAGGAAAACCGGGCCAATGGCCTCGCTCATGCCGTATTCGATCACCATGCGCCGCGCCAGCTCGCTGGCGTGCTTAAGGTCGCTGATGGCGCCTGTGCAGATGTCGTCAAGGGCCAGGCTCTCGGCCACGCGGCCGCCCAGGCTCATGCAGATCTGATCGAGCAGCTTGCCCCGGGCCACATGGCTATCGTCCTTGTCGGGCATGGTCATGGTATAGCCTGCGGCAGCGCCGCGCGGGATAATGGATACCTCATGCACGGGGTCGCAATGGGGCATTTTGAGGGCTACGATGGCATGGCCCGCCTCGTGGTAGGCCGTAATCTTTTTATCGTCTTCCGTTACTACGCGGCTTCTTTTTTCCGGGCCCACCACCGTGCGGGTAATGGCCTCTTCCAGCTCCAGCATGGAGATCTTCTTTTTCTTGTAGCGGGCGGCCAGGATGGCGGCCTCGTTGAGCACGTTCTCAAGATCCGCCCCGGTAAAGCCGCTGGTGCGCTTGGCGAGCACCGCCAGCGATACCTCCTCGGCCAGGGGCTTGCCCTTGGCGTGGACTTTGAGGATTTCCTCGCGGCCCTTCACATCCGGGTAATTCACGGTGATCTGCCTGTCGAAACGGCCGGGCCGCAGCAGAGCCGGGTCCAAAATGTCCGGGCGGTTGGTGGCCGCCAGCACGATAATGCCCTCGTTCACGGCAAAGCCGTCCATCTCAACAAGGAGCTGATTCAGGGTTTGCTCGCGCTCGTCGTGCCCGCCGCCCAGGCCCGCGCCGCGCTGGCGGCCCACGGCGTCGATCTCATCGATGAAAACCACGGCCGGGGCGGCCTTCTTGGCCGTGCCGAACAGATCGCGCACGCGGCTCGCGCCCACGCCCACGAACATCTCCACAAAATCGGAGCCCGAGATGGAGAAGAAGGAGACTCCCGCTTCCCCGGCCACGGCTTTGGCCAATAGGGTTTTGCCCGTGCCCGGCGGGCCTATGAGCAGCACGCCCTTGGG
>CAZAZI010000258.1:0-3080 GCA_964489575.1 uncultured Oscillospiraceae bacterium
TGCGGCCCTCGGCTTGCAGCTTTTTGACCTCGCCCGCTTTATCCTGCGGCAGCACTTCGGCCAGCACCCGGTCGATGCCCACCTGCCTGGCAATGGCGGCGGCGGTTTTTTGGTTATCGCCCGTGATCATCGCCACCTCCACGCCCATCTTATGCAGGCGCTCGATGGCCCGGCGGCTGCTGGGCTTAACCACATCCGCCACGGCCACAATGCCGGCGAGGGTGTTATCCGCAGCCACATACATCGGGGTCTTTCCTTCGCCGGCCAGCCTGTCTGCCTCGGCCTCGAAGGCGCCCAATGCGACGCCCTGCTCCTCCATCAGCTTGCGGTTGCCCGCGCGGATGGTTTGGCCATTGATCTTCGCGCGGATGCCCCGGCCCGTGAGGGCCTCGAAATCCACCGCCTGGGAAAGCTCCAGGCCCTTTTCCTGCGCGCCCCGCACGATGGCCTGGCCCAGCGGGTGCTCGGAACCCTTTTCCGCAGAAGCGGTAAGGCGCATGAGCTCCTCCATGGAGAAACCGCCAGCAGGCAGAATATCCGTAACCGTAGGCTTGCCCTCGGTGATGGTGCCGGTCTTATCGAAAACGATGGTATTCACCTTGTGCGCCGTTTCCAGGGCTTCGCCGCCCTTGATGAGGATGCCGTTCTCCGCGCCCTTGCCCGTGCCCACCATGATGGCTGTCGGGGTGGCCAGGCCCAGGGCGCAGGGGCAGGCAATAACCAGCACGGAGATGAAGATGGTGAGGCTGAATTTCATATCCCCGCCCGTGCCAATCAGCCACGCCAGGCCCGCAACCAGGGCGATGGCTACGACGATAGGCACGAAATAACCGGAAACGATATCCGCCATCTGGGCGATGGGGGCCTTGGAGCCCTGCGCCTCCTCCACTAGCTTGATGATCTGCGCCAGGGCCGTATCGCTGCCGATCTTTTCGGCGCGGAACTGGATGCTGCCGTTGGTGTTGAGCGAGGCGGCGTAAACCGCGTCCCCCGCCTTTTTATCCACAGGCATGCTCTCGCCTGTGAGCATGGATTCGTCTATGGCCGTATGGCCGGAAAGCACGGCGCCATCCACCGGTATTTTCGCGCCGGGCTTGACGATGAGGATATCGCCGATCTCCACCTCGTCGATGGGGATCTCCTTTTCCTCGCCATCGTGCAAAATGATGGCCGTTTTCGGCGCAAGGCCCATCAGTTTTTTAATGGCCTCGCTGGTCTTTCCCTTGGAAACGGCCTCCAGCGTTTTTCCCAGCATGATGAGGGCGATGATCACGCCCGCGGTCTCAAAATAGAGCGCGTCCACGGCCATATAATGGCCCTTTATGATTTGAAATACGTTATACACGCTGTATACAACAGCAGCCGTGGTGCCGATGGCGATCAGCGAATCCATATTGGGGCTGCGCTGCCAAAGGGCCTTGAATCCTACGGTGTAGAACCTATGCCCTACGGCAATGATGGGAATCACCAACGCGATCTGCACCAGGCCGTAAATCAGCGGGTAGCGCATGGGTTGCAGCCAAGCCGGGAAGGGCAGCCGCACAAAGCTTATCATGGGCGCCATGGCAATATACAAGAGGGGCAGGCCAAAGGCCGCGGCCACGATAAACTTGATCCATTGCATGCGGATGGCCTTTTGCTTGCGTAGCCGATCCTCCTCGGTGGCGTCGGTCTTGGCAATCTCCAGGGGCTGGTAGCCCGCCTTTTCGATGGCCGCCTTGATGGCGGATTGGCGTATCTTCTGCGGTTCGTAGGTAACCGTAGCCTTTTCGGTGGCCAAGTTCACCGAGGCGCGCACCACCCCATCGAGCCTGCTGAGCACCTTTTCGACCCGCTGCGAACAGGCGGCGCAGGTCATGCCGCCGATGGGGATGGCGATGGTGCTGTTTACCGCCGTTTCCTCTACTTCATAGCCGATCTTGGCTACGGCCGCCTTGATATCCTCCAGGGTAGCGCCCTCGCCATATTCCACAAAGAGCTTTTCGCTCGCAAGATTCACCGCTGCCTGCTGCACGCCGGGCAGCTTTTTTACGGCCTTTTCAACGCGCAGGGCGCAGGCCGCGCAGGTCATGCCGCGAATGCTCAATACCTGGCTTTCCATACGGAGTCACCTCGTTCCTTATTTTTGGCCTTGACAGCTTCCCGCCGTCATATTATTATTGTAACCGTAATATTCATAATGACAAGTATGTACTTTATTGTGCAATACTATCCAAAACGGTAGTAAGGAGGATCTCCTTTATGAAACGCGATGAAACCTGCCTGCATTGCCCTGTGGATGCCACGTTGCGCCTAATCGGCGGCAAATACAAGGCGCTGATCCTCTGGCATCTTTTAAGCGGCCCACTGCGCCACGGCGAGCTGCAGCGGCTGATCCCTGCGGCC
This sequence comes from uncultured Oscillospiraceae bacterium, assembly GCA_964489575.1. GTDB lineage: Bacteria > Bacillota > Clostridia > Christensenellales > CAG-138 > Pelethousia. Next base: position 2,386 of record CAZAZI010000258.1, read on the forward strand.
ACACCCAAGATGCTCACCCAGCAGCTGCGCGAACTGGAGGCGGATGACCTGCTCGCGCGCGAGGTCTTTCCAGTGGTGCCGCCCAAGGTGGAATATTCGCTCACGGCGCGGGGCAAGAGCCTTAAGCCCATCCTAACCGCCATGTATGAATGGGGTGCGGGGTATATGAAGGAAAAAGGGCTTGAGATCTCCTGCTCCATGCGATTGGACGTATAAGTAATCAAAACCACCAGTTGAACTGGTGGTTTTGATTGATAAAAGGCTATTCCGCGGTAATTACGGAAACCGGGCAGCCATCCTGCGCCTCGATGGCGCGCTCTTCAGCTTCCGGGGGTACGTCCTCCCGGTACGCCTCGGCCACCCCGTCCTCAGCCATGCGGAAAACCTCTGCGCACATGCCGCAGGAAATGCAGCCGCTTCGATCCAATGTCGCTTTCATGGTGCTCCTCCTTGCTTTTCGTTCATATATATGGGCGGCTAAGCGCCGCTCATTCCGAGGCCAGGCGCTTTTCGCCCTGGATGGCCTGGATGGGCCGGATGTTCTGGGTCACTTCCAGCACGCCCAGGTATTCCCCGCTCTCGCCGCGCACGGCGAAATAGCGGATGAGGATATATTTTTCGCCCATCTGTATCCAGAAATCCTCGCTCTCCTTACGGCCCGCCTTGAAATCCTCCACCAGCTTTTCTACGATATG
>CAZAZI010000259.1:0-3073 GCA_964489575.1 uncultured Oscillospiraceae bacterium
TGGAGAGGCCGGATATCCCCAGCCTCTCCATATTCGCGCGGGCAAGCTCTTTTTCGCTCCGCTTGTAAAAGGGGCGCAAGCCGCAGCGGTTCAGGCAACCGGATAGCACAATTTCACTTACAGAAGCCGGGAAATCCTTTTGCACTTCGGTTTGCTGCGGCAGATAGCCGATTTCGTTTTGTCGCAGCCCGTCGCCGAACTCTATTTTGCCCTGTATGGGCGGGAGTAGCCCCAGCACGGTTTTCATTAGCGTGCTTTTGCCGGAGCCGTTTTCTCCCATAATGCAAAGATAATCTCCCGCGGAAATAGAAAAGCTTACATCCCGCAAAACGGATTTCCCCTCATATCCTAAAGAAGCGTCTTTCATGCTTACAAGCGCCATCATGCTCCGCCTTTCTTATGACAGCGCTTCTTTAAGCACTTCAAGATTGCTTTCCATAACGGAAAGATAGGTTATGCCGGAAGAAACGTCTTGTGCCGTGACCGCCTGCATGGAGTCCAGCACAAGGATCTGCTGCCCTTTGGCCTTTGTGTTCTCAATGATGGTTCTGGCGACGGACTGATCGGAAGTCTCGATGACCATGACCTTTTGCAGGCACAACGCATCGGCTTTTTGTGCGAGAAATACGATGGTTTCAAAGCTGGCCTCCGTCTCGGCGGAGCAGCCGGAGAACGCCGCGTAGTAGGAAAGGCCGTAATCATCCACCAGATAGCGGAACGGGAAGCGGTCGCCAAACAGCAGGGTTTTGACAGGGGCGCCGTCTACCGCGCTTTGATACCCGGCGTCCAGCTCCGCAAGCTTTGTGTTGTAGTCTGCCGCGTTGGACGCGTAGGCGGACGCGTTTTGCGCATCCAGCTTTTCTAGTTCCCCGGCAATATGACCGCATATGATCTGCGCGTTTTTCAGCGATAGCCACACATGCTCGTCAAGCTCGTGCGCGTGCGAATGGCCGTGCCCGCTCATTACCCCGGCGATTTCTTCCCCTGCGGCGGCAGACAGGAAATAGGTGGGGCTCCAGCCTTCTATAGCTGTTAACGCTTCAAAGCTCTCGTTTCCATAGCGCAGATGGAAATGCGGGCTTTCCTGTTCCTCTTGCTCGTGCTCATGATCGTCTTCGTGCTCATGCCCACCGCCGGCGCTGTGGTCGGAAAAGGCGATGTAGCGCGGCGCGTCCGTCCTATCGCCCTCCGCCTCAAACCCATACCATACCGACACGCCATGGTCTGTTTCCACAAGCTTGTAGCCGATGTATGTATAGTTTGCCGATGCGCCGTTAAAATCGATGGATGCATCGCATATCGTAAGCGTCGCGTAATCGGATTGCCAACGCTCGGCATAAGCGGCTTTTTGCGTTTCAAAATCAAGGCCGCCTTCTTCGGCGGTGTGTTCTACGTATTCATCCAGCGCGCCGCCTTGAAGCGCCTTTTCAATCGTCGTCCAGTCCCCTTGCCAATCGGAGAGCGGCCTGTCATGGATATCATCGGGGTCGATCTCATCATGGCTGTGCTCCATGCCTTCGATGATTTCCTCTTCTTTCACTTTTTCACCCAGGACTTCCAGCATATTGACGACAACCATGTTTTTGTTCGTGGCTGTTTCCAGCGCATCATGCACCCACGCGTCCGATTCACCGCCAACATGAATAAACATGTCGCAGGCGGATATTTTTGCGATATCCTCCACGCTGGGTTGATAGCTGTGCAAGTCTACGCCGTCGTCTAAAAGGAGCGTAAGCGTGACGCCTTCGATTTTATCTCCGAGGATTTGCCGTATCCAATCATATTGGGGAAATGTAGTGGCTATAATACTGAGCTTGTCGGTGGTCGCTTCACCATTTTGGCTGCCGGCCGGAGGCGCCTTGTCCGCACAGGCCGAAAGAGCCACGGCTATAAAAACCACTGCCAAAAGGCAGGATAAGATTCGTTTCATTTTTCTATTACCTCCAAATTCAATCGCTTAAAAAGGGCGTAGAAATACAAGGAAACGCGCAAAGCACCCGATGAAAAGCACCGGGAGCCCGCGTTACCCCGCTTGAAAGCGACTCAATTCAGAAGTTTTACCTTTAATGAAACCAGGGTACATGCTTGAAGGGTAGCAAAAACATAAATGCAGGCGCTGATTAAGGGATGCGCGGCATATGCGATAATAGCGATTGCCGCGACGGCATATGAAAGGTTCTGAATAAGGGAATGACAGATCTGAAGCTCCACACAAATATGGCAATGCTCGCCGGTGCAGTCGTGCTCGGTTTCCAGCACGATATAAGCATAGGAAAAGGCCATCACAGCACAAAGCACGATGCAGAGCGTTAGCGCAATCATCCGCTTTTTCATAGCCTTTTCCTCCATCTATCTTATTTGCAGGACGAACAATATCCAATCAGCATGGTTTTGCTCTGATCCAAATTAAAATTCGAGCCTTTACGCACGGCGACTACCAGCGCTTCTGAAGACGCGTTATCCATATGGAAAATAGAGCCGCACGTACCGCATTTTAAATGAAAATGCCCGGCGCATTCACGGCTGCCGATATACTGGTAGAGGAATTTCCTGCTGCCCTCTTTCGGAAAACGTTGAACAAGTCCTTCTTTCTCCATTTGGTTGATGTTTCTATATAGCGCGCTTCTGCTGACGCCTTGAATGGATGATTCAAGAACATCAATTGTGAACTGCCGGTCAGGATGCTCCGCAAAAAAGGCGAGTAAAAGTTTTCTTTGTTCGGTTTGATAATTCCTCAAGAAGATTCCCTCCTAAATTTGCGACTAATTCGCAAATCGAATTATACCATGCGCAGCTTTACATAGTCAATTGTTTTCGCATTTTAGGTAAGCCGGCTTATTGCGGCAATAAGGATCCCTGGCAAAGGAGGGGATTTCATTGCAGGCAAAGCCACGCGTTCGACGCGTGGCTTTGCCTGCAACAAGGGCTGTATTGCTTTTCGCAGCGATACAGCCCCGGTTTTTATAACAGTTTTTAGATTCTTCCGACTAGATCAGGACTCCGCTTGGCGGCCTCCGCTGTATACGGCGGTGATGGTGGATTTATCCGCCAGGTAGAGCACGCGCTCCAGGCG
>CAZAZI010000260.1:0-3072 GCA_964489575.1 uncultured Oscillospiraceae bacterium
CGGGAGCTTTAAGCTTTGGAGGGTGATGGCCATGGTCAATCCCGAATGGTCAGGTTCGCGGTCTCTAAGGAAAGGGTGTAGGTCAACTCGCTGGTCATATCTCCGCCGGGCAGAGCCACCAGAACGGGCGCAACATACTGGCCCACGCCCAGGCCCTCGGCATCCACATAGATGGCCACATCCCCCCGGTCCAGCTTACGGATCAGGCTCAGCCGGCCTTCGATGGTGATATCGCAAATGGCTTGGGAAAGGGCGGCGTCCATCTTGCGGCCCAGGTTGCGCACCTCGATATTCATGCCCGCAAAGAAGCGGCTCTCGGTTTTTTCGCGGATATCCACGAACACGTTGACCTCGGGATCGTCCAGCAGCAGCACGTTATCGGGCACCTGCAGGGCCAGCGTTTGCAAAACGCCGGTAGTTTGGCCGGAAACATCCATCTGGGCGGATTGGATGGTGGTAAGGCCCGCGAGCGCCGCTTCGGAGCCGGCCACCCGCACCTGCGCCGGGGTAGAAACGATATCCACCACCTCATAGTTGGCGGGCAGGGCGTCCATCCCCAACACGGACGCGGCCGCGTCCACATTGAGCACGGCGGTTTTAAGGATATCCATCTTTACCACCACCGAAGGCAGGGTGTCGATGAAAAGGCTGCTGTTCACGGCCTCTCCCGCCTCGTCGAGCAGGGTGATGCCCACGGATTCGTTGTAGCCTGTGGTGCGATCGCTCAAGGTGATGGGGCAAACCGCCTTCACCACCCGGGAAACATCATCCGCAGCGCCGCGCAGGATCAGGCTTTGGGTGCTCAGCGCCGGCTCGGCGCGCCAATAGCCCTCCGGCAGGCCGCCCACGTATTCCACCTCGATGGGGACCGTGCGGGCCGCCAATTCATCTACCTCCAGCAGAATCTGACTGGGGATAACCTTGACGACGGTGCCGTCCCGGGCGGTGGCGTTGATATCCAGCTTGTAGGTATCGGGCTTGCTGATGGATTTAAGGCTCACCGTGGCCGTGATAGAACTGGCGTCCACGCTGCTGTATTTGGTAAGTTTGGTACTCACCTGCACCGCCACCTTGGGCAGCAGCGCGCTGCGATCCCCGCGCACGGTGAGGTTTTTGCTCAAAAGCTCGCTTTCGCCCTCGAAGCTGACCGTTACATTGCTTATGGTTTTAATGCGGTTGGGGTCCGTTTCCATCATCACATAGCCCCAAAGCAGCATGGCGAAGATGAGGGAAATGATCTTTAGCGCCAAGTTCCTGGTGAAGAAGCATTTTAAGGAAGCGCCGATCCGCGCGCCCCAATCGGTGTTGCCGTTGCCGTTGTTATTATTCATCCTTGGCCCTCCGCTTGAAGAGAGTGAACGCAGCCGTATCCCGCTCCTGCACGAAGATGGATTCGAGCAGATCTCGAAGCGCCTTGCCGTCGATATAGCGGATCAGCTTGCCATCCCGGGCCGCGGAAATCACCCCGGTCTCCTCGGAGACCACGATGGTAATGCTGTCGGATACGGAGGAGATGCCCAGGGCCGCCCTATGCCGCGTGCCCAGCTCCCGGGCCACGGCGATATCCTCCGCCAGGGGCAAAAAGCAGGCTGCGGCCACAATGGTGCCGTCCCGAATGATCATGGCCCCGTCGTGCAGGGGGGTATTCGGCTCGAAGATATTTTCAACCAGGGGCGCGGAGATGCGGCCGTCGATGCGGGTGCCGGAAGCGATGATATCGGCGAGGCCCGTGCGCCGCTCGATCACGATCAGCGCGCCTACCCGCCGCTTGGCCATGCTGAGCACGGCCTGGTGCAGCTCGTTGACAATGAGCTTGGATTCGCTCATCAAGCTACCGATAAATTCTTTGGAGAAGATATTCCCCCTGCCGATATGCTCCAGCGCCCTGCGGATTTCGGGCTGAAAAAGCACTACGGCCAGGATCATACCCGCGCCGAGCAGGGAATTGAGCAGCCAGCTGAGGGTGGGCAGCTGTATGGCGTCGCTTACGAGCGCGGCGATGAAGAGCACGCCGATACCCTTTAGCACCTGGTAGGCCCGCGTTTCCTTGGTGAGCAGAATGAGCTTATAGAGCAGCAGCGCGATGATAAGGATATCTATCGCGTCCGTCCACAGGAACTGATCCATGCCGCCCGTTATGGTCTTTACAAGCACATCCGCCAAACCGGATCACCGGCCTTTCGTATCGTATTGCGGGTATACAAACCCCGCTTTGTTATTGTACATCCTCCCACCCTCCCCTGCACAGGGGCGCGGGTAGTGTTTACAGTTTATTTTTGATTTTCTTCCGGCCCTTCAGCCTCCCGCGCCCGGAGGATCTTTTCCATATCCATGATGGAGTACATGAAGTTTTCCAGCTCCGTGCTCTCGGCGCAAAGCGCTTCATCTCCCAGCGAACCGCTTTCGCGCAAGGCCTTGGAGCATTTTTGCGTAAAGGAATCCTGCCAGGCGTCGGCCTGGGCCTTGAGCCTGCCGATGGCATCCCAAGAAAGGGATTTATCATCGAAATCTCGCATGGGCGCTCCTTAAGGGCTGGTTATGAATTGGCTTGTAGCGGGACTATAATCTATGTTATTGTAACATAGAAAGCAGCCGATTCCTAGATGCAGTTTCCATCTGCGCGGCTAAAAGATGCCTTTATGGAAAGGGGCGGCGCTATCCAATGCCGCGGCCCGGAGGGAGGAGTACCATGCTTGTGATCGATCGATTCGAAGGGGACATCGCTCTCTTTGAGGGCGGCCGCGCGCCCCGCAGCCTTCTGCCCATGGCCGCCCGCGAGGGGGATGTTTTGCGGGAAAACGGGGTCGGGGGCTATTACATCGATTTGGAGGAGACCCGGCTGCGTAAAGCCGCCATGGCGGCCCGCCTGGCCGCCTTGTTCAAGGAGCGGGGCGAATAGCGCCTGCAAACGCAAAAAAGTGGCCACGGCCACTTTTTTGATTCTTATTTGCCTGCCCGATATGCCGCCTGTACGCAGGCCTGGTGGCGGGGGCATTCCTTGCTGTTCTCATGCACCTTGGAGCCCAAAAGATGCACGCAGAAGTGGCCGTCGAAATTATTGCTCTTGGTCGG
>CAZAZI010000261.1:0-3037 GCA_964489575.1 uncultured Oscillospiraceae bacterium
TGGTGCACATAGGTGGGGTTTTTGTCGCAAGCGGAAACGCAGTTGCCGCTGAGGATCGCGCCGTCGAACACCTCGGTGGGGTAGATAAGGGTGGAAAGGGTTTTCTTCGCATCCACGCCATAGACATAGGTATCGTGGAGCAGGCCCTGGCTCTGCAGCATCTGCACATAACCGACGCGGGGCAGGTTGGGGTATTTCTCCATCCCTTCCTTTAGGGTATAGGTCTCGAAGCATTCCGTCTCATCGGGGGTGAGGCTGCGGGCCAGCTCGCCCAGGTACACGGCCACCTTCAGGCCGGCCATGCGCACGGCGTGCTCATGGTCATGCTGCTTAAGGCCTTCCACGGGCTGCATCACCATGACCAGGTTGTTGGTCCTGGAGAAGGGGGTATAGGGAGCGGCGGGGCCGCTCATGTCGATAACGCCCTCCTGGAAGCCCACGATCTTGCCTGCCGTGACCACCGCGGCGCCGCGCAGCACATGCGTTTTGCCGCTGCCCACGGTATCTACCTTGGAGATGACGCCGGGGAACATGCCGCCGGGGCCTTCTACCTTAACGCGGGGTTCAATGACGTCTTTCACGGGCGTAATGCGCACGCTCTCGCCGGGCCGCGCGATGTCGAGCTCGACGGACGCGATCTGCTCATCCTCCATGACGATCTTTTTCACAGCTTCAGCGTCCACGTACAGCACGCCATTTTCGACCTTGGAAACTTCACCGAACTGAATGTCGTGGATATTGATATATCCCAGTTCCAATTTCAAGTTGAGACACCTCCTCATTTTGCTTATTGGTGCGGCCACCAAACTTATTTAAACATATTTATCAAAATATGGATTGTATCAGCGTTGAATCCACCACTTGAAAATCCTGCAGGATCGCTTCGGGAAGATTCTCGCAGCGGATGGGGAATTTATCACAGGTCTGGATGCAGTTTTCGATCAGGGAAAGGGATTTAAAATCCAGGGGGCCCGTCCCTTTAGAAATGGCAAGGGATTTATAGGGCGTTTCGCCAGGCTTGACGCTGCCGGAGAGAGGATGGGTCAAAAGCTTATGCCCCCCATGCACGGCGTTGCGCGCGAGGAGCAACACCTCGCGGTAAGACACGGGCGCATAGCGCAATTCGCAATCTTCACGAAGGGAGATCGCATCCCGCGCCATAGGGTTGTTGGTTATGATGATCATCCGCGCCCGCATTCGAAACCTCCTGCCACAAACAAAAAGGGGAAAGCAACGCCAAATAAGGGTGCCTTCCTCTCTGTTCCTGACCTGAAAGCTTCCCTCTCGGCATGGCCAAAACCATGTTGCCGCAGGTTACTCCTTCGGTGCTTGCGCTCTCCAGAGCGTTGTCCTGCTACCGGTCCTTTTGCCTGAGATCTTCACACGCAAGCGGTAATTGCGCATTTATTCCTTCGGCGGTATTAGCATACGCTCTCCCGATAGCCATCATCCAACCAATATGCACTTTTTCCTGCATCCATCATATAACAATATTGGGCGATTAGCAAGGCGCGGGGCCAATTATAGAAAAACAAAATGCGGCCTTTCAGGCATAAAATGGAAACCTGTCTTTTTTCTAACGAAATATTCTTAGCGGCCGCATTTTTGCCGGCGCATCATCGGCTTTATCTATAACTGCGCCAAAACGCAAAAAGATGGCATAGCCACCTTTTTGACCGGCATGTGGCGGGAGTATGTAGGAATTGAACCCACCTAAGCAGCTCTTAACTGCTCTCATCGGTTTTGAAGACCGAGGGGCACACCAGCACCCATCTACTCCCATGCTTAACCGCCCGATGATTATACATGAGGCGGCCTTTTTTTGCAAGATATACTTCCCGCGCGCGCTTTAGCTACGCAGGGTACGGCCCTCTCCCGTCTTTTTGGTCAGGCCCGTAAGATCCCAGTATTCCAGCAGAGCCATGGCATATTTGCGCGAGGTGCCGATGGCGTCGCGGAACTGGGCCAGCGTTACCTCGGCATTGCCTGCCGCCAGGCCGCGAAACAGCCGCTCCGCCCGCTCTATGGCCTCGCGGCTAAAGAGCAGATCCGGCTCCAAGGAAATTAGTTCGCCCTCGTCCGTAAGGTAATCGAGCACCTTTTGATAATCCTTCGCGCGGCCCAGCTCGGCAGCCAGCCGGCTTCTTTCGGGCGGGGCGAAGGGCTCTTTGCCGCAAGCGGAGAGCAGCTTTTGCTTGAGCGCCTCCTGCTCGGGCGTGAAGCTGACCACGAAGCCCGGCATAGCCAGGCAGCGCCCGGCCGCAACCAGGGAGCCATCGCCAGTCATGCGCTCCAATACCCGCTCGGCCGGGCCCGCCTCCAGCCTGGGGAAGAGGGCCGCGCGCAGGGCTTCCCGCCGCATGCCGGCCTTGAGGGGGTTGCTTTGATGAAATTGCGCCAGCAGGGCCCGCGCCTTGCTTTTGAGGGCGTCGTAATGGGCCGCGTGGATCTTCAGCTTGTCCGTTATGGCCAGGAGGGCGCCCTCGGCTTCCAGCGCTTTGGCATGCGCCGCGAAATCCGCCTCGCTCAGCGTAGTTTGCAGGCGAATCTGGGCCAGGGGCACATAGCGGGCGCTCTGCTCGCGCACCAGGGCCTCCACCTGGGTTTTTGCGTCTCCCCGGCGCAGCATGTCCAATAGGGCGGGCAGCTCCTGATCGCCGGGGCGGTGCTTGTGGGGCTTTGGATCGAGCACCAGGCCGCCGCCGATGGTCTCGATGGGCGAATAAAAGCGCACCACGAAATGATCGCCCGCTTTAAGAGCCAGGCTCTCCTCAAAGCGCAACTGGGCAAAGCAGCTCTCGCCGGGCAGCAGCTCCTCTACGCCGCCCAGCAGCACGGCTTTGCACAAAAGCTCCTTGGCCCCGCAGTAAAAATGCAGCCGCGCCCCGTTTTTGATGGTGCGCTCGCAATCGGCGAGCACCCGCAGGCGCACATCCAGCATCATCGTGGGCTGAAGGCTGCCGGGCTGGGCCAGCACATCCCCCCGCTCCAATTCTTCCCGCTTTACGCCCTGCAAATTCACGGCCACGCGCTGGCC
>CAZAZI010000262.1:0-3010 GCA_964489575.1 uncultured Oscillospiraceae bacterium
AGCGGCACAATGATGACCAGCATCAGGTTGAGGAACAGGGTGCCGAAGGGATTCAATACGGCTGCCCCCGGGCCCCAGAGCACGCCGACGATCGCGCCCAGCGCGACCGCGCCCAGCAGGATTAGGGTGGAGCGATAGTTCTTGATGAAATCTTTCACGTGATACGCCCTCCATTTTATAATGTTATAATGCCGATGATACAAGATGGGTTTCCCCGGCCCGCGCCTGCGGGCCGCAGATGCGACCTATATACTATACCGCGAAGAGATCCGCTCGGCAAGCGGTTTTGTGCCGCCGCATTGCCACACTTCCAGTTATGAAGCTAGTATACAGCGGCAGCGTTCGCTTTTGAACGGGATATCGTGCTAAGAATGTTGCAAAAATACCGCGGCGCGGCAAAAAGGGCCGGCCTTGGCGAAGGAATTGCGCCTATGGGCGTATCACCGAACGGCCATTCATGAAGTTGCGGTATTTCTCCAAGTCCTTAGGGGAAAAGGGCAGGCCATGAGAGGGATAGATTCCGCTTGGCCGCAAAGCGATCATCTTATCCCAGGAACGCTGGAACTCCGGCACATCGTCAATCCAGATCGTATGCCGCCCCAGGCTGATCACGGCGTTCATAGCGGCGTCGCCGCAAAAAAGCGCGCCGCTTTCGGGGAGAAAGAGGCCGATGGAATCCGCCGTGTGGCCGGGCAGGAAGACGATGCGCAAAGGCAGCCCCATGGCTTCAAAGATTTGATCGTGTTCGCCGGCTACGGGGATAGCGCGCTCCCCAAGCTCGACGGGCGGGTAGGCGAAGGACCTTTTTACCAGGCCGAACAGGGAAGCGAGCCGCGTTGCGTAACCACCGCCCGGCGGATCAGCATTGCACCCGGTTTTGAGCAGGGCAATGGCTGCGGGATGCAGCACCACCTGGGCGGCCGTTTCTTGGAGAAGAGCGGCCAGGAAGCCCGCGTGGTCGTCATGGGCGTGGGTGAGGAAGATATATTTTAGCGCCCGTATATCGCAGCGCTTGGATAGGCGTTTGCGAAACCCCGCTTCGCCGCCGGGGTACCCCGTATCGATGGCGATCCAGCCTTTCGGCGTTTCCAGCAGGTAGTTCTTGACAACATACCCGCCCAGATCATGCACGTGAATATCCACCATTTACCTCCAAAGTTTTATTAATGCCAGGCGTTGATGGCGCTCATAAGGCCGATCATGGCAATGCCGAGGCTGGGCATAATGATCCCGGGCAAATCCGCGAACCGCTCTTTGTCGACCAGGCGGAATACCCAGCCGATCAGCATAAGGGCAAGCGGGTTCAACGCCACAAACACAAGCGGCACATGGAGATAGCCCCCGAGGATGGCAACCACCAGCACGATCGAGGTTGCGGCCACAAGGCTGCAAAACATGGCGATGAAGGGGATTTTTACTGCGCCGAATACCTTGGAGAACATTTCGTATTGGGCGCTGTCATCCACCCCGCTTTTTGTGAGCGATTTTCGCATAATAGGAAAGCAGCAAACCAGCGCGTGGATAAAAAAGCCCCCGCAGGAGCCGGCCGCGGCGAAAACCAAAAAGGCCGTGCCCAAAACCGCATGGCCGGCCGCAAGCTGCCTGCTCATGCTGATAAAACCCAGAAAGTAAAGCGGCACCCCCAGGGCCGCCAACAAAATGGAGGCGCGAAACCGCCATTCGTGCATTTTCAGCCAATTGCTGTCGATTATGCCCGCCAGGCCGGATTTTACATTGCCCTTGCCTTTCAAATCAAAGAGAACATCGCCGGCAGCGCAAAGCAAACCGCCCGCAAAGCCAAGAATTCCAAAGAAAAAATCCATGGATGTCATCCCCATCGCTGTTTTTTGCCAGTATACCATAGGTTTGCTCAAAAGTGTGAACTCTCTATGGATGGCGGGAGATGATTGAGATGCCGCATCCTGCCAGCGCGCGTTCAACGAATGGTTTGCGCAAGCCCTGGAAGTGCATGGCATATTTGCCGTTTGACCACTTTAGCCTTGGCGGAATTTAGTATCCGTAATAATGCCGCCCCTACGTATCCCTGATATAATTTAAGAAAAAGCATTACACATCCGCGTTGCACGGCGGAACTATACAGCATTGAGAAAGCAAGGGGAGATTTATGGCAACGTTATATGAAGATGCAAATGCAATTATCGCGGCGGCTTTATTTTCTGCACAGCCGGATACGGCCGTGCGGGAAGCTCTTTCCCGCGCGCGGTTTGAAGGCGGGCTGATAAAGCTGGTGGCCGTGGGCAAGGCCGCTTGGCAGATGGCAAAGTCGGCCTTGGATGTGCTCGGAGACCGGGTAAGCGGCGGCGTAGTGATTACCAAATACGGCCACAGCGGCGGCACGATCCCCGGGCTGGATATTTTTGAAGCGGGTCATCCCGTTCCGGATGACAACTCCTTTTCCGCTACGAAAGCTGCATTGGATGTTGTTTGCGGGCTTAACGCTGCGGATACGGTGGTGCTTCTTCTTTCCGGCGGCGGCTCGGCTCTTTTTGAAAAGCCTCTGATTCCAAAGGCCGAGCTTGCGGAAGTAACAGCCCAGCTTCTTGCAAGCGGCGCGGATATTGTGGAGATGAACACTTTGCGCAAACGCCTTTCCGCTGTAAAGGGCGGCCGATTTGCGGAATTCTGCAAGCCTGCCCGCGTTTTTTCAATCGTTCTTTCCGATATAATAGGCGACCCTCTGGATATGATTGCCTCCGGCCCGGCCTTCCCCGATTCCTCCAGCGTGGAGCAAGCCATGCAAATCGTAAGCCGTTATGGGATCAGGCTTTCTGAGGCGGCTCTTTTACAACTCAAAAAGGATATGCCCAAGGCGCTTGACAATAGTCACACTCAGCAAAAGTGCGGCTGCTATGCGGAAGTCAATAGCAAAATGCAATGGCGTTTTTATGAGCATAAATTATGGACACACTTTCTGCGAGTTATCAGTTTGGCGCGTGTTGAGGGCGTTCAATACAAATATTAAATTTGCTCCTGAACCCTTTGCAGAGTC
>CAZAZI010000263.1:0-3006 GCA_964489575.1 uncultured Oscillospiraceae bacterium
GCTGTTGCGGGTACTGTTGTTGCTGTTGTCCTTGCTGATTAGGGCTGTCCATAAACTCGATAGACTGCACATTCATCTGCAAGTCAGACCTTGTCTCACCAGATTGCGTAGTGTAGGAGCTCATTCTTAGCGTGCCTTCAGCATATATCTTCATCCCTTTTCTTAGGATGCCAGCCAACTTAGACGCATCCTTCATTCTACGAGCACAGTTAACCCATGTCGTTTCAGAGACTTCCTGTCCCTGTTTTGTGTACTTTTCTGTCGAAGCGATTGTAAAGACTAGCAAGTCCATATCGCCGATTGGTTTCACTTCTGCGTCTCTGCCTAAGTGTCCGATAATTTGTCCTTTTAGCATATTTTCTAATTTTTAAATCTACCCGCAAGATAGCTATTCTTACTGTGTTTCAAGCTATCCTGCCGATAGAATTATTGTTGTTTTATGTTTATTTAATAGATTTAGCTTCTTCAAAGGCTCTTTTAAAGAAAGTAGGGTCTTTGAAGTCCATTGTCATTATATTGTTGTTGTTGTTAAACCTTATCATTTCCACCTCTTCTGTTGCGAGAAGATATCTCTCCTCTACACCTATAAGGAAAGCAGAAAACCCATCACAGTTGAATTTAGCTATACTTGTTAGCTCTACAAACTCTCCGTTGCTCATCTTGAAAGCTACTGTTGCTTTATCCATACACCCGAAGCCATCGCTCTGAATACCCATTACAGGGATAGTCCCTCTTGAGGGTTGCAATACAAACATCAGTATTTGTTTGCGTCCACCTGCTGTTATTTTCGTGTGTGTGGCGTAATCTGTATTTCGATATCTCGTCTCGCCAGTGAACTCGTCTTTCACCTCTTTAAATACTTTTTGTGCTGTTAGAGGTAGCACCGCCAGCATTAAGGCTACACCTAAAATTAACTTTTTCATTCTTGCTTGTTTTTGATTATTAATTAAAACATTCGTAAATCGGACGTTATGTGCAAGGCTACAATCCGAGTAACACCGACAATTCATTGTGCTTTTTAATTAGCCAATCTTTTGCAAGCCTTTTGGCATCATCTAAATCCCATCCTTCACCAACATAATCATTTCCAATAGTAAGCGAGTAACTATCGCTTTCTTTCCAACCTTTCCACTCAATTAAGGCTTGCCCCAATGGTGTTTCACAAATAACATGGTCATAGTAGCTAATACCTTGTGTCGGTGGTTTGGGTTCTGTCCAATTCATTTCGTTTTCAAATTAAATTTAGTGCTGATAAACCGCCCAGCACATAACAGCGGTTTGGCAAAAGTTGCCAGAAAATTTAGTGCGAATATTTAAGTTTACGTTAGGCAGCCTTCACCAAGCCACAAAACGTTAGCCGTAATTGCTACAACTGAACGATTTTAGGCGAATCCTTATCGGCAAAGTATCTATTAACTTCCATCGCTTCTGCAAGTGCTTTTTGTGTCGCTTCGGATTGTGGCTCTTTATTATTAATTTGATTTAATCGCCTAAATAAATTAAAGTGACTATTAACAAGTCTTTCAAACATTTCTTTGTCTTGTTCTTGTTTTCTAAATAATCCGCCATCTATTTGATCGGACATTCTATTTTCATCGTAACTCATATTTTTAAATTTGCTCATACTCAAAAATCATTATCTCGCTCCCATCGCCCCCTCTAACTTCATTCGCTTTGTTTTTAAACTTCAAGTCAAGCGGTCGGTTATGGGTATATACTTGATACATTATTATATCCTTATCCTCTTTTCGCCAGCTTCCCCTCATCTTATTTAACAGTTCATTTTTCGCCTGCCTCAATATCTTTTCTTTGACTGCATCATTTATCCTGTCAGGCTCATAAATCGTATCAAACTCACCGTGATAGGTGTGAGGATCATTGTTGAATTTTGCGCTAAAATGGTAAATCATTTTAAAATAGTGTTAATTGTTTTAGACTTTGTGATTTGTTCGCATATATCGGTGTTAGCCGTAATTTGGCAACGTTATTATTTCAAGGGTCTGCCATACAGGGCAAGCTCCCTCATCATACACTTGTACCACCATTTCACCGTATTGCATACCAATAAGCAATTTACTCGGTTGAACATCGTACTTTTCAGCCATAGCCATTAAAAAACTACGGCTAACAATGTATAAAGAAGCATTTTCTTCATCTCCTTTTATTACTGTTTGTGTTGTTTTCTTTGTTCTCATCTTTTTATTTAGAATAGTGTTAATTGTTTTTGATGGTTAATTAATCTCTTCTTTGCCGTCTCATAATAATCCTTATCTAACTCAATAGCTGTTAAATCAAATTTCATATCATGACAAGCTATCCCGATTGAAAGGCTCCCGAAGTGGGTGTCTAAAATTGTGTCGCCCTCTTTTGCGTAGTTTTGGAGTAGCCACTTATAAAGTTGGACTGGTTTTTGGGTAGGGTGGATTCTCTTTTCATTAAGAGATTTGTTGCCCTGTTGCTTAAAAGCCCTCTGAATATCAACTCCGCAATAAACCCCTTGAAACATCCCCTGCCACATAAATCGTACTATATCAGTTCTTCGATTCAGGCTATTATATGCTATCTCACAACCAAATTGGTCAGATTCTCCGTTCAATTTATCCCAGACGATTCGACCTCCAGTCAAGCTGTAATCAAAATAGTTTACGCCCCAAATGATTTGATTTTTTGAAACCCTTTTCAACTCATCAAAGTATGCCTTTTCAGGAGGTTTTGAATCCCAATCTTTATGCTTATATCTATTTGAATTTACATATAGCATTTTTCCATTCTTTTGTTTTACATACTCTGGTTTTATAGATGGTTTGTCTGCACCTATGCCATATTCGGGGTCGCAAATGGCTAACGAAAATTGCTTATCCTTAAATGTTTTCATTACCTCCATACAATCGGCATTGTATAATTTTATGTTTTCTAATTTTTCTACTTCCATTATTGATATTTGTTTTAATTTTATCGTTTTTGCTATCTAAGATTAATTTTAAGAGCTTTAAAATACATTTTGGA
>CAZAZI010000264.1:0-2994 GCA_964489575.1 uncultured Oscillospiraceae bacterium
ACCTACTCTGGCACGTCCGGTACCTTTTTGTTTCCAAGGTTTACGTCCGCCACCTCTTACTTCGCCTCTATGTTTTGTTCCTGAAGTTCCTCTTCTCATGCTAGCCATCTGCATAACAACAGCCTCATGAACTACACTTTCGTTAGGCTCAATACCGAAAATTTCTTCGTTTAACTCTATTTGACCTACTTCTTTACCTTCTATGTTAAATACTTTTACACTTGGCATTTCATTTCCTCCTTCCTGCTGGTATCTTTTCTTATGACTTTATGGATTTTCTAATTGTTATTAATCCTTTTCTAGCGCCAGGGATTGATCCTTTTATTAAAAGGATGTTCTTTTCTGCATCCACTTTTACGATTTCCAGTCCTTGAACTGTAACCTTATCTCTACCCATATGTCCTGGTTGCTTTTTGCCTTTAAAAATTCTGTTTGGGCCTACTGCTCCCATTGAACCAGGGCTTCTGTGATGTCTTGAACC
Organism: uncultured Oscillospiraceae bacterium; assembly: GCA_964489575.1. Classification (GTDB taxonomy): domain Bacteria; phylum Bacillota; class Clostridia; order Christensenellales; family CAG-138; genus Pelethousia. Next base: position 482 of record CAZAZI010000264.1, read on the forward strand.
GTGGGCCATTGGTCCTCTGGAGAAGTTATATCTTTTAATAACACCTTGAGTTCCTTTACCCTTACTTGTTCCAGTCACATCTACCATATCTCCAGCTTGGAATACATCAGCTTTGATTTCGTGACCCAATTCATATTGAGACAAATCATCTACTCTCATCTCCCTTAAATATCTTAATGGAGCGATTCCTGCTTTTGCAAATTGGCCAGTATGTGGCTTCTTTGAATTTTTTGTCTTGATGTTTCCGTAGCCTACTTTTACAGCTTGATAACCATCATTTTCCATGTCTTTTTGCTGAACTACTGTGCAAGGTCCAGCTTCTACAACTGTTACAGGGATTAATCTTCCCTCTGCATCAAATATTTGTGTCATTCCTATTTTTTTACCTAAAATCATTTTTCTCATCCTATCCACCTCCCAATATTAGAGCTTAATCTCGATATCCACACCAGAAGGCAAGTCTAATCTCATTAGTGCATCAACAGTCTTTGGTGTAGGATCAATGATGTCAATTAGTCTTTTGTGAGTTCTCATTTCGAATTGCTCTCTTGAGTCCTTATTGACATGAGGTGATCTTAACACTGTAAATACATTCTTCTCAGTTGGAAGAGGTATTGGTCCCGATACACTCGCACCTGTCTTCTTTGCAGTTTCTACAATCTTTTGTGCTGATTGATCAATTATTTTGTGATCAAAAGCCTTTAATCTGATTCTGATTTTTTGTTTCGCCATTTTCAGTCCTCCTTACCGCCCGATTTTCGGACATTCTCAGCGGAAATTAACTTGTCCACGGTGTCTGGCGTATCATCGCGTCAACAACCTTCCGCCTCATCGCACTTTGTGCATACCCTCTTATTATATACATTTTTTGGTCTTTGTCTAGATTAAAATTAGAAAAAAATGAAAATCAGGACAAGTTTTTACCTGTCCTGATTATTATGATTTCATATTAAGATTTTTAAGCTAATTTTACTCTCTGATGTCAGAAACTACACCAGCGCCAACTGTTCTGCCACCTTCACGGATTGCAAATCTTAAACCTGGTTCGATAGCAATTGGAGTGATTAGGTCGATATCCATTTTGATGTTATCTCCTGGCATTACCATTTCTACTCCTTCTGGCATTTGGATGGAACCTGTTACGTCTGTTGTTCTAAAGTAGAACTGTGGTCTGTATCCATTAAAGAATGGAGTGTGTCTGCCACCTTCTTCTTTGGTTAGAACATATACTTCACCAGAGAATTTTGTGTGAGGTTTGATTGTACCTGGTTTTGCAAGTACCTGGCCTCTGATAATATCTTTTCTGTCTACACCTCTTAACAGCGCACCAATGTTGTCGCCTGCTTGAGCATAGTCAAGAAGTTTACGGAACATTTCTACTCCTGTTACTACTACTTTTCTTGGTGCTTCTGATAGTCCTACGATTTCTACTTCTTCACCAACTTTAACTTCTCCTCTTTCTACTCTGCCTGTAGCTACTGTGCCACGGCCTGTGATTGAGAATACGTCCTCTACTGGCATTAAGAATGGTCTGTCAATTGCACGTTCTGGTGTTGGAATATAAGCATCTACTGCTTCCATTAAATCAAGAATGTTTTGTGCCCATGGGCCAGCTGGATCTTCCAATGCTTTAAGGCCGGAACCTCTTACTACTGGAATATCATCGCCTGGGAATTCGTATTGGCTTAGAAGTTCTCTTACTTCCATTTCTACCAATTCTAGTAGTTCTTCATCATCAACCATGTCTGCCTTGTTCAACCATACAACGATGTATGGTACCCCTACCTGACGTGCAAGAAGAATGTGCTCTCTTGTTTGTGGCATTGGGCCATCAGCTGCACTTACTACAAGGATTGCGCCGTCCATTTGTGCGGCTCCTGTAATCATGTTTTTTACATAGTCAGCGTGACCTGGGCAGTCAACGTGAGCATAGTGTCTGTTTGCTGTTTCATATTCTACGTGAGAAGTTGAAATGGTTATACCTCTTTCCACTTCTTCTGGAGCTTTGTCAATTTCATCAAACTTGGAGCTCTTTGCCCAGCCTTTCTCAGCTAGTACTGCTGTGATTGCTGCTGTGGTTGTTGTTTTACCGTGGTCAACGTGACCAATTGTTCCAATATTTACGTGTGGTTTCGTTCTTTCAAATTTCTCTTTACCCATTTTTCCTTTTTCCTCCTTGATCTCACTTGTCAAAGCTACTAATTGATTTCAAGTCAAATATTAGCCTAAAATTCCCTAAGAGTAAAGTGTTTTTGTAGAAAATTAACATAGGTGGGCTGGCCAAGTTTGCTGGATTTCATAGAACTAATTGGCGGGGGTGGCCTCGAGAGATCCAGTCTCTCATTTAAAAAAGGGCAAAAAAAAAGATCCCTCATTGGATCCCTGCTTTGAAAAATTGGTGGCGGCGAAGGGACTTGAACCCCTGACACTACGGGTATGAACCGTATGCTCTAGCCAACTGAGCTACGCCGCCAGATGGAGCCCTTAATCGGATTTGAACCGATGACCTCATC
>CAZAZI010000265.1:0-2964 GCA_964489575.1 uncultured Oscillospiraceae bacterium
CAAAACCGTGTATGGTTACCTCACCGGCCCCCGGCCCCATGGCGAACAGGCTCTCGTCGCCTGGAACCTGGCCAATACCCTCACCGAGCACGGCTCCGTGGCCCGGGGCGTGTGCCAGGTGCAGGGCGGTTACCTCACGCATATCGAAGAGCGAAAGACCATCATCCAAGAGGGGGATGGCGGCGCGTTCACCGAGGACGGCGGCAAAAGCTACACCTCCCTCCCCGGCGAGACCCCGGTTTCTATGAATTTCTGGGGCTTTGGGCCGGAGATGCTGCCCCTGCTGGAGAAGATTTTCCAAACCAACCTCAACTCCGGCGCGGCCGCGGCCGACCCACTCAAATATGAAGATCTGCTGCCCAACGCCGTGCAATCCGCCATCGCCCTTGGCGAGGCCAAGGTGCGTGTGCTCACCACGCCGGATCGGTGGTTTGGCGTGACCTACCGCGAGGACAAGCCCCTGGTGGAGGCCTCCATTGCGGAATGCAAGGCGCAGGGGCTATATACGGAAAAGCTGTGGTAGAGGATGGATCTTTCGCGGGCTTTGTCCGCCCAAACCCGCCGCTTACTGCTCCGCGAAGCTTCTTTTATTTTCTGCATTTCATCAAGGTGCTATAAGGCGCTATGCGTTTGACCCTGCGGGGCGTAAACGCGGCCTTGAAAGCGTAACCGGAACCGCTACTTTGCAAGTATGATAAGGCCCGGCGCATAAAGGATGCGCCGGGCCTTAGGTTAACATTGGCAGAGGTATCCGGTTATTTTGCTTGCCTTGTAAGGCTGTGTTTGCGCCCCGCAGGGTCAAACGCATAGCGCCTTGATGAAGCCTCGAAATGCCTTAGGCATTTCGAGGAAAGCGTGCCCGGGGGTGCGGGGGCAGGGTCCCCGCGATTGCCTTTTATAATAATTTTTTCGTCTGCTTATATACATCCCCGCTGCCCAGCGTGATGACCATATCGCCGGGGTTGGCGTGGGCCAGCAGGTAGGCGCGGATGGATTCGAAGGTGCCCAGGTAAACCGCGTTGCCGCCGCAGGCGTTGATGGCCTTCACCATGTCGCGGGCGTGTACGGAGCCGTCGTCGATCTCCCTGCCGGGGTATATATCCGGCACCAGCACCTCGTCGGCAAAGTTGAAGCAGCTCACATTATGCAGGAACAACGTTTTGGCCCTGGTATAGCTATTGCATTGGAATACGCACCAGAGCTTGCGCTTGGTCATGCGGCGCGCGCCCTCCAGCGTCACCTCGATCTCCGAGGGATGGTGGGCGTAATCGTGATAGACCCGCACGCCGCCCTTTTCGCCGTAATACTCGAAGCGCCGCCGCGTGTTACGGAACTTGGCCAGAGAAGCGGCGATCTCCGCAAAAGGCGCGCCCAGGTGCAAAGCCACGGCCGCGGCGGCCATGGAATCGATGATCTGGTAAGTGCCCTGCACGTGCAGGGTGATGCGGCCCAGGTTCTTGCCCCGGTAGGTGAGGTCATAGGAGGGGCAGCCGTCGCTGTCGTATTTTACATCGTCAGGCACATAATCGGCGCTGGCCATGCCATAGCTGATCTTATTGCCGGGAAAATGGTCGTAAAGCTTGCGCACGCGGGTATCGTCCGTGCAGGCGATAAGATGGCCATCCTCGGGCAGGCGTTCCACGAACTGCTTGAAAGCGGCTTCGATGTTTTCGATGGTTTTGTAATAATCGAGGTGGTCGTTGTCGATGTTGTTGACCACGGCGATGGTGGGCCTGAGGGTGAGGAAGCTGCCTACATATTCACAGGCCTCGGTGATGAACAGGTCGTGCGAGCCGATGCGGGTGCCGCCCTGGAGGAATTCCGTATAGCCGCCGATGTGCACGGTAGCATCCAGCGAGCCGTGTTCGCTGATGAGGGCAAGCATGGAGGTGATGGTGGTTTTCCCGTGGCAGCCCGCCACACCTACGACCTCTTTATAGCCTTCGGAAAGCTGGCCCAGGGCTTGGCTGCGCTCCAGCTCCGGGATGCCTAGTTCTTTGGCCCGCACGCGCTCCGGGTTATCCGGCTTGATGGCTGCGGAATAGATCAGCAGATCCGCCCCCAGCACGTTTTCAGCGGCCTGGCCGATGGTCACGGGTATGCCCAGCTGGGCCAGCCGCTCGGTGAAGGGAGAGGTCGTGCTATCGCTGCCGCGCACGGTATAGCCCCGGGCAGCGAGCACTTGGGCCAGGCCGTTCATGGAGCATCCGCCGATGCCGCTAAGGTGGATGATCTTATGGTCGGTGATGTGGGGAATAGGATCTATCATGGGATCACCTCCGATATGGGTTTATAGAGATTTATGGCGGGAAGAAGAGCGCCGGGGCGCGCCCCTTTGGGTACCGTTCGAATAAAGGTATTATACCGCAAAAGCGCCCGTTCGGCAAACGGTATGGAAGGGAATATCCGCAAAGCTCGGCAGGGCGGCGCGGGCGGCAGCTTCCGAGGGGAACAGGCCGGCTACGCAGGCCCCGCTGCCGCTCATAAAGGCGGCCAGCGCCCCGGCTGCAAGCAACCGGGCCTTCAAACGGCCGATCTCGGGCAGCAGAGCCGTGGCCGGGCCTTCCAGCGCGTTTTGCAGGAAGGGGGCCAGGCCCTCCGCCGGGCCGGAAAGGGCCGCCAGGGTAGCTTGCGTATCCGGATGGGGCAGGGGCAGTTGAAGCGATCGAAACAGCGCCGGGGTGGATACGCCCCCGCGCCCCTTCAAAAGCACCAGATGCAGCGCCGGCACGGGCAGGGGGGTCAGTTTTTCGCCTATGCCCTTAGCCAGGGCGCAGCCTCCCAGCAGGCAGAAGGGCACATCCGCGCCGATGCCTTGGGCCAGGGAGAAAAGGGCTTTGTCTTCGATGCCGCCGTAGAGCCTTTGCAGGCCCCGCAGAACGGCAGCCGCATCCGTGCTCCCGCCCCCCAGGCCGGCCTGGCCGGGGATGCGCTTGTTAATGTGTATGCGGCAGGCCCGCCCGG
>CAZAZI010000266.1:0-2941 GCA_964489575.1 uncultured Oscillospiraceae bacterium
CTCCGGGGTGATCGGGTCGCTCATTTCGTTTCCATCGTCCCCCTCGGCCTGGATGCCGTCCTCCCACATGCCGATGTGGCAATGCGCATCCACCAGGCCGGGCAGGGCGTAGCAGCCCGCAAGATCGATGACCTCGGCCCCGGGCGCGCTTAGCGCCCGCCCCAAAGCGCGTATCTTGCCGTTCTCCAGCAGGATATCCCCGCTAAACGGCCCGTTATCCGTCATGGGCCACACCGTGGCGTTTTTCAAAAGCAGCATATGATAAATCTCCTTATGTTTCGCGCAGCATGTCGAGCGTTTGCTCAAGGGCGTCGATTACATCCCTTGCCATCAAGGCGCGTTCCTGCAAGAGGCTTAACGCTTCCTCCGCGGATGCGCCCAAGAGATAGCTTCCGGCGCAGGCCGCGCCGTAAGGCGGGAGCTTCTGCCCAAGAAGGGCCAATATAATACCCGTGAGCACATCCCCGCTGCCGCCCTTGGCCAGGCCCGCGTTGCCGGTTTCATTCCATTTGACGCAGCCATCCGGCCCGGCGATGGCCGTCCGTGCCCCTTTTAACAGCACCGTGCAGCCCCAGCGGCGGGCGTGTTCCGCCGCCACGCCCGCCGCATCCGCCTTGATCGCATGGATGGAAAGGCCCGTGAGCCGTGCCATCTCCCCCGGATGGGGCGTAAGAACGGCCTTTTCGTGCAGCAGCGCCGCCTTTTCATCGTTATGGAGGCGGGAAAGGGCATTGAGTCCATCCGCATCCACCACGATGGGCTTGCCTGTTTCCAGCACAAGGCGCACGATCTGCGGCAAACGTTCTTCCCGGCCCAGGCCGGGGCCGATAGCGAGGCAGTCGGCTTCCGCCAACCGTTCCCGGAGCAGCGCCATATCCGCAGACCCCCAATTGGGGCCCACCGGGTAAACCATGGCTTCGGGCAGTGCGCAAAAGGCCTCCTTGGCGCCGCTAGGGCAAAGCGCCTTCAAGGTGCCGATGCCCGCGCGCAGGCAGGCAGCGGCGGCCATTACCGCGGCGCCATAAAAGCCCTCGCTGCCCGCCAGCAGAAGGCCCTTGCCGTTATCCCCCTTGTTGCAATCCCGCCGCCGCTTGCCGAGCAGGGCCGCGATATCCGCATAGGTTAGGATTTCATCCATCTTCAATCACCGCTTGGGCCACCGCAATGGCCTTGATATGCGAAATGCTGATATGCACCCGGCCACCCCCTAGTTCCTTGAGCCGCGCCGCGGCCCCGCCGGTTAGGTTGGCCATAGGCGCGCCCCCATTTTGGCGGCTGATCTCGATATCCTTGAATTCCACGCCCTGCGCCAGGCCCGTGCCCAGGGCCTTGCTCACCGCCTCTTTGGCGGCGAAGGTGCCGGCGATGGCCTGCGGGTCCTCGTTCATCCGCGCGAAAAAGGCCCGCTCGCCCTCTGTAAATACGCGCCGCAAGAAGGCTTCTTTCGAAGCGGCCTTCTGCACCCGCTCCACTTCGATTACATCGATGCCTGTGCCCAATATCACGGCAGCATCCCTCCCCCGTGCTCTACGGCCAACAGCACGGCCCGTGCCGCCGCCTGAGCCGCCGCCGCCAGGATGGGCAAAAAGGGCGCTTCTACCTCGCCTGTAGCGAGGCCGAAGAGGGTATCCCCATCCATGCTGGTGTGCACGGGGCGGATGGCCATGGCCAATCCATCGTGCCCCATGGAGGCCAGCTTGTTAGCTTCCTCGCGGGTGAGGCGGGCATTGGTGGCGACTACGCCGATGGTGGTATTGCCAAAGCCCACCCCCGAGAGGGCCGGGCTATCGAAGCAGGGCGTAGGCTTGCCGCTCAAAACGGCGGCGGCGCGCAGTTCGCCCGTCGCGGGGTCGTAAATATCCCCTAGGGCGTTGACCACCAGCAGAGCCGCCACCTTCACGCCGCCCGGGAGGCGCAGGCAGCAACTGCCCACGCCGCCTTTGCGGGCGTATTGTAAACCAAAGGCCTTGCTCACCGTGGCTCCCGTGCCCACGCCGACGCGGCCCTGGGCCACGGGCTCGGCGCTCGCGGCCGCGCAGGCCGCATAGCCTTCGGCCTTGCCGGGCCGCGCGTACGCGTCCCCCTCCGTTAAATCCATTATCACCGCCGCGGGCACGATGGGCACCACCGTGGGCCCCACGCTTACGCCAAGGCCCCGCTCTTCGAGGTATTGCATCGCGCCACCCGCCGCATCAAGGCCAAAGGCGCTGCCGCCGCAGAGCAGGATGGCGTTGACCTTTTCGACTACGTTATAACCGCGCAAAAGATCCGTTTCCCGCGTGCCGGGCGCACTGCCCCGCACATCCACCCCGGCTACGGCCCCATTTTGGCAAAGAATGGCCGTGCAGCCGGTTTGGGCCGCTTCATCCGTATAATGGCCTACCAAGAGGCCCTCGATATCCGTAAGGGTTGCGTTCATTCTTCCTCCTCTGCGCCGACAAGCTCCGCCGGGTCAATGGCGTCCAGGCTGCCGATAATGGCCTCCACGCTTTGCCGGATGGCCTCGAAATCATACCCCCGGCCCATAAGGCGGCGCATCACCCGGGTCTTCCTGTCAAAATCCTCCAGGTTTTCAAACTGCCGCCAATATTTCGCGGCGGTCTTAGCGGCGTTTTCCCGTTCCATCTCGTCGGTAACGGCCTCGAGGGCCTCGTCGATCACAGCCTCCGGCAGCTTGTGATTATAAAGCTGCTCTTGGAGCTTGCGGCGGCTCACCGGCCTGGTGCGCAGCCTGCTTTCGACAAAATCCGCAGCGTAACGCGCGTCGTCCAAATAACCCAGCTCCTTAAGCCGCTCCACGCATTCGTATACCTCGACCTCGCCGAAATAGCAGCTGTCCAGGTGCAGCTCCATCTCGCGCACGGAGCGGGCCTTGGGCGTTAAGTAGGCAAGGGCGGCATCCATCAGCGCGTTGTTCTTTTTTCTTCTGGCCATAATTCTC
>CAZAZI010000267.1:0-2924 GCA_964489575.1 uncultured Oscillospiraceae bacterium
CGGGTAGTTGACGAAACCGCGCGCTTCCAGTATAATATCATGTGTTTGGTTTATGCCTCAAAGCGGCAAGGGTTGCCATGCTGCAACGGAGAGGGGAGGGGAAAGATTTGGAAATTCGCGTAGGTGAAAACGAGTCTCTGGAGAGTGCTCTCAAACGGTTTAAGCGTAAATGCGCCCGCAGCGGCGTTCTGGCCGAGGTGCGTCGGCGTGAACATTACGAGAAGCCCAGCGTAAAGCGTAAAAAGAAGGCTGAAGCGGCCAGGAAGCGCAAGTATTAACCTTAAGCTTCCGGCTTACGACATATTCGGGATCAACCATTCCGTCCTTCCCGGATAAAGCAGCCCGCGCCGGCATGATCAAACCGCATCAGAATCGCGCTAAAGCCCGCCTGTACAGGCGGGCTTTTTGACGCCCGGCCCGGCGCACCACTTTTTTGACAGGAAGTTGCATAGGATATAAAGAAGCGGGAGGCGAGGGCGATGGCGATGACGAATTTTTGCGAGCTTAGGCGCAAGGAAGTGATCAACCTTCGGGATGGCGCGCGGCTGGGCTGCATCTGCGATTTTGAGATAGACGCCTGCTCCGGGCTGGTGCGCTCCATCGTAGTGCCTGGGCCGCCACGCTTTTTCGGCCTCTTCCGCAGCGACGAGGAACTGGTCATCCCCTTCAACCGCATCACCAAAATCGGCGACGATGTGATATTGGTAGACGTGATGCTGTGAACGCCTGTAAATAATTTTGTAAATAATATTGGCCGGAAGCTGGAAAAGGGGCGATTTATGTGCTATCATAAATAAAATAGAGCACATATTATATGCCGCGCGCATGCAGGAGGCACACTTCGATGAAATGTCGCTATTGTTTGAGCACAGAAAGCAAGGTTGTGGATTCCCGGCCCACGGACGACGGTACCTCCATCCGGCGCAGGCGCGAGTGCATCAATTGCGGCAAGCGCTTTACCACCTATGAAAAAATCGAAGAGATCCCCATCATGGTAATCAAGAAGGACGGTACCCGCGAGCCTTTCGATAGCTCCAAAATCCTTTCCGGCGTGCGCAAGGCTTGTGAAAAGCGGCGCGTATCCTCCGCGGATCAGGAACTATTGGTAGATGGCGTGGTGCGGGAGGTCTTCAATTCGCTGGAGCAGGAGGTGCCCAGCAACGCCATCGGTGAAATGGTTATCCGCAGGCTCAAAGATTTAGACGAAGTGGCCTATGTGCGCTTTGCCTCGGTTTACCGCCAATTCAAAGATATCAGCACCTTCATGGAGGAGCTCAAGCTGCTTTTGGATGAAAAATAGCATGTACAACAAAATTACAGACTATCCTGGCAAAGCCGCGCGGTTCGAGCACGGCTTTTTTTACGAAAAAAACGGTGAAACCGGCCTTTATAAGGCGCGCGCCCTGCTGCTGCCCGGCCTCTTGCACGGCTTTTCCACCCGCGAGGGCGGGGTGAGCGAGGGCCCCTTCGCTTCCCTCAACCTGCATTGGGATAAGGACGGCTGCGAACCGGATGTGCTTGAAAACTACAGCCGCTTCGCGCGCGGCGCAGGCATTTGCTATGAAGATATGGCTATCGTCAACCATGAGCACGGGGCCACGGTGCTGCGGCTGGATGCTTCGCACCGGGGCCGGGGCTTTGATAAGCCGCCGTTGCCCTTTTGCGACGGCATCATTACAAACGACCCGGCTGTGGCGCTAATCACCTCCCATGCGGATTGTGGGGCCTTTTTCATGTATGACCCGGCGAGCCGCTCCATCGGCATGGCGCACGCGGGCTGGAAGGGCACACTTACGCAGATCGGCCTGTCCATGGCGCAAGCCATGGTGCGTGAATTCGGCGCTGATCCGGCGAATATCATAGCAGCCACAGGCCCCTGCATTTGCCCCCGCTGCTTTGAGGTGGATGAACCGCTGGCCGATGAATTCGCTCAGGTTTTTGCAGACCCGGCCGTGAAGCTGGCTGGTCGGTCCGGCCTGGAGAGGCCCGGCAAGGCACGGGTAGATCTGCCCCGGTGTGCGGCCATCCAGTTTATGCGCGCGGGCATTCTGCCGGAGCATATCACGTTGATGGGCGCCTGCACCTATGAAGATGCCGCGCACTTCTTCTCCCATCGGCGGGATAAAGGGGTCACCGGCTCTATGGCCGCTTTTATCCAATTGCGCTAAATCTGCCAAACATTGACGGGATTGCGCCTTCTTTGTCTGGGGTACCTTAATGATACCTCATGCAAAGAAGGTTTTTGTATGCCACTTTACACAGCGCTGCTTGCCTGCACCCTGATTTTATGCCTCACGGGCGCGCTATCGCCCTTTCGCTCCATCTTTGGGCTGGGCCGCTTTCAGGCGGCTTTTTTCGCCTTGACTATGCTAGCCCTGGCCCGCTTCGATATCGCTTTTAATCAAGAGGCCCGCTTTAACCTTTGCGCAGCGGGCCTGCCCCTGTGGCTGGCCATCTGGGCGCGGGAGGAAGGGCCCGGCGCGGGCGCGACTGCGGCGCTGGCCGTTTTTGCTCTGCTGGCCTTTGGCGCGGAAAGAGCGGGGGTATTTGGCGGCGCGCAAAGCGGGCTGCTCACGGGCTTCCTTGCCGGCGCCTGTGCAGCTCTGCTCGCTTCTACGCCCAGAACGGCCTTAGCCGTCGCCTGCGCGGTTCCCTTGGTCGCCAGCCTGCTTTCCACCGTTTACGCCCTGGCCACAGGCGGCTATGTGGAGCTGGATTTCACGCTGGTTTCCCTGCGGGATGCGCAGATGAGCGCCCTCTGCTTTGGCAGCGTGCTGCTTTGCCTATATGCGGCGGCCAAGGGGGAGGAACGGACGAAAGAGCAGGAATAATACTATATCTAAAGAAGTAGGGCGCCGGCGCAAGGCGTCCTTTTTCTATGCCCGGTGCTAATCATTTATCTTTCTACATATATATAACACAGC
>CAZAZI010000268.1:0-2909 GCA_964489575.1 uncultured Oscillospiraceae bacterium
TGGGGAGCGATCCTCCATGCGGATGGGCAATGGTTCGTGGAGGAGCCCCGGGATAGGCGGCCTTCGCCCGGCCGATCATCTCCTTAAAGCCGTTGATCTTGGCGGCCAGGTTGCCGCTTCCCGCCTCGGGGCCCCGGACGCCCAGCGCCATCTGGAAATCCTCCTCGTTGCCGATGAGAATATCCGCCATGGAGGCTATTTGGGAAAAAATATCCCTAAGCTCAGCCTCGCGGCCTTCCCAAAAGGAGGCGCGGTAGTTAAGATCGAAGCTGACCAGGGTGCCATACTGCTTGGCGAGCTTGGCGGCCTCTAGGCAGAATATGCCGGCCTCGTGGGATAGCGCCGCAATAAGGCCGGAAATATGCAGGATAGCAATGCCCTCTTGTCCGAAGATACGGGGGATGTCGAATTCGCTTATCGTAAGCGTACGGCCCACCTCGCCGGCGCGGTCGTTGCAGACACGGGGGCCACGCAGGCCGTAGCCGCTATCCGCTATGTTGAACTGGTGGCGGTAGCCCCAAGGCCCGCCCTGGGGCACAGAAGCACCCTCGTAGCGGATGTTACGGCTGCGAAGCTCATTTTGAATAAACAGCGCTACCGGGCTGGATTCCACAAATTTTGTAAGCGCCAGGCATTCATGCCCCAAAGAAGAAGCGATGTTAAGCACATTGGATTCCGCGCTTGTGGCTTGCATATAATACATACGGCCTGTCTGTACGGGCTGCCTGTCCACAGGCGTAATCCTTACCCCCATGCTGGTGGGGCAGGCGATCGCATACTTTTTTTCCATCAAGTTGTTCATCGTTTTTTCCTTTCCTGCTAAGCGCAGATTGGCCGCGGCGCGCATGGCCGCCAGCCGGTTGGTGCGCACAGTTTTTATATAATGCTTAGGGCGGAAAAGAGAGCCTCCTGCCGCAGGATAAAGCGCCAGGAGGCATTTTATATGGAGATGCGGAAGGGATGGCTACTCCTGCCGGCGTTCGCGCCGGCATTCGCAAGCCGATTTATGCCGGCGCGCAAAATGCCGAATACATTCAACCTTCAAGATTCGGCGGTTTTCACATACTAGGATACCGCCGCGAATTCAAGAAAGCGGCGCAAGCCACTTTCTTGACACAGCGGCGAACAGATCAACTCAGCAGATTCGGGAAAAACATGATGATCTGCGGAACCAGCATCAGCATGAACAATACGATTATGCTAACGATCAGGAAAGGCATCTCGCCCTTTACCACGCGATTCATCGGCAGCTTGCTGACGGAAGCCATGGAGAAAATATTTACGGCCACAGGCGGGGTAAGGCCGCCAAGGGTCAGGGCAAAGCATACCAGAACGCCGAAGAACACCGGCTCAATGCCTAAGCTCATTGCGATGGGGTGCATAGCCGGCATAAGCAGCACCACCGTAGCCGTGGCATCCATAAAGGTGCCGAAGATCAGCATGATGATGCACACGATCAGCAGATAAAGCGTTTTACCGATGGAGAGCGAAAGTACAAAGCTGTTAATGGAGGCGGCGATGTTCGCATAGGTGAAAACCCAGGCAAAGGTGGAGGAAGTTGAGATGATGAACAGCACGATGGTAGCGGATACCGCGGAATCCCGCAGGATCCGTAACGCCGGCTTCAGCTTCAGCTCTTTGTAAACAAAACCGCCTACGATCACCGAATAGATTACGGAGACCGCCGCGGCTTCGGTGGGCGTAAAGTAGCCGCCGTAAATGCCGCCCAGCACGACAATGGGCATCAGCAAAGCCCAGATAGCGCCCTTGAAGCTTACCCAAAGGGAGGGGCGCTCGCTTTTCGCCTTCTTTTCCGCCTTGGGCCATTGCTTCTTGACGGCGAGATAGGCCGTAATGGCGATCAACGCAAACATCAGGGTAAGGCCCGCGCCGATACCGCCGGAGAACATTTGGGTAATGGAGGTATTCGTAACGGTGCCGTAAAACACCATAATGATGCTGGGTGGAATGATAGGCCCCAAAGAGCCGGCGGCCGCAATCAGGCCGGCCATGGTATCCTCCTCATATCCCTGCTTGATAAGCTCGGGATAAATCATGCCGCCGATGGACAGGCAGGTGGCGGGGCCGGAGCCGGAAAGGGCGCCGAACATAGCGCAGGCTACAACGGAAGCTAGCGCAAGGCCGCCGCGGATGCGGCCAAAGATTGAGGAGGCAAAATCCACCAGCCGCTTTGAAAGGCCGCCCTCTATCATCAGATTGCCCGAGAGGATGAAGAAGGGGATAGCCATGATGCTGAACGAATCCAAAGCGTTGAACATCTTCTGGCCTACCACGGCCAGGGGTACGTCTAGAATAATGAGGCAAATGGTGGCCGAAATGCCTAGGCTAAATGAAACAGGCACGCGCAAAAGCAGCAGCAGCGCGAAGCAACCAAACAAAATTAAGGCAATATAGGATGCAGACATAGTTTACTCCTCGCTTTTTGCCGGCGCAGAGCCGTCTGTATTTTTAGGAAAGCATATCCGCGCGACTTTGACTACCTCCAACGCAAAGATCATAAACATGCCAAGGAAAATCGCGAACGTCATATATTGCATGGGAATGTGCAGCGCCGGGGAGAGCTGGCCGGAAACGGCTTGCGTACCGATTAGTTTTGTGATCGTAACCATTACAAGGCCGGAAAAAGCGACCACCAGCAGGCTTGCCACAACCTCCAGCGTGGTCAGCAGCTTGCCTTTTATTCTCTTTTCAAAGAATACCACGGCCATTTGCTGCCCTTTGCGCAGGCTGACGCCCGTGCCGAACATGGTCATCCAAATCATACAATAACGGGATAGCTCTTCCGTCCAGGAGATGGGTAGTTTCAGAAGGTTTCGATTCATTACCTGAAGAAAGGAGGATAAGACCATGATAACGAGGCAAACCACCACGATCCATTCCTGCGCTGT
>CAZAZI010000269.1:0-2898 GCA_964489575.1 uncultured Oscillospiraceae bacterium
GTGAAAATAGTAGGGCGGGCCGGAGCCCGCCCCCTTGGACACCTTTATATGTATATCAAATTTTAAGCCGCCGCGTCAAGAAATTCTTTGACTTTGCGGATGAAATCCTCTGTGGAGAGCACGGTGACGCGCTCCATATCGGCCAGGCTCGCCAGGTCTTTGGTCATAAAGCCGGCCGAAATGGCGTCAAGCGCCGCCTTCTCGAGCTTATCCGCAAAGGCTTGCAGTTCGGCAATGCCGTCCATCTCGCCGCGCTTGCGCAAAGCGCCCGTCCAGGCAAAAAGGGTGGCCATGGAGTTGGTAGAGGTCTCCTCCCCGGCCAAATGCTTGTAGTAGTGCTTGGTTACGGTGCCGTGGGCGGCCTCGTATTCGTAATTGCCCTGCGGAGAGACCAAAACGCTGGTCATCATCGCCAACGAGCCAAAGGCCGTGGCCACCATATCGCTCATCACATCGCCGTCGTAATTCTTGCAGGCCCAGATAAAGCCGCCGTTCGAGCGGATCACGCGGGCCACCGCGTCGTCGATCAGGGTGTAGAAATAGGTGATGCCCGCCTGCCGGAACGTTTCCTTATATTCGGCCTCGAAGATATCCGCAAAGATATCCTTGAAGGTATGGTCGTATTTTTTGGAGATGGTATCCTTGGCGGAAAACCACAGGTCCTGTTTGGTGGAAAGGGCGTAGTTAAAGCAAGCCCTGGCAAAGCTTTGGATGGAATCGTCTTTATTATACATGCCCATGAGCACGCCGGGGGTTTTGAAATCGAACACGGTTTCGTGGAAAAGCTCGTTGCCGGCCTCGTCCGTAAAGGTGATCTCCGCCTTACCCGGGCCGGGCACGCGGAATTCGCTGCACTTATAGATATCGCCATAGGCGTGGCGGGCGATGGTGATGGGCTTCGTCCAGCTGCGTACGGAGGGCTGCAGGCAGGGCAGGGTAATGGGCGCGCGGAACACCGTGCCGTCGAGGATAGCTCTTATGGTACCGTTGGGGCTCTTATACATGCGCTTAAGCTTGTATTCCTCGACCCGCTGCGCGTTGGGCGTGATGGTGGCGCACTTGACGCCCACGCCGTATTTCTTTACGGCCTCGGCTGCGTCGATGGTGATCTGGTCGTCCGTGGTGTCGCGCGAGAGCAAGCCCAGGTCGTAATATTCGGTTTTTAGCTCGATATAAGGCTCCAGAAGGTGCGCTTTGATCATCTTCCAGATGATACGCGTCATTTCGTCCCCATCCATCTCCACCAGCGGGGCCTTCATTTGAATCTTGCTCATAGCTGACCTCCTACTTTACTTTTTTATTATTTTGGCGCCGGAAATGGCTTTGTTTAAAATTTCCGAGCTATAGGCGAAGCTGGATTCCCGCTTCTGTTCAAGGCCCCGCCGGGCATACCGCACCAGCTTATCGATCAGCGCGGAGAAGGGCAGGCCCATCGGCTCGTAGAGATAAAAGGCGAAGGAGCCGGGGATGGTGTTGATTTCGTTCACGTAAACCGTGTTGCCTTCTAAAATATAATCCACCCGCACCACGCCCTTGCATTCGAGCATACGGAAGATATCCGCCGTGTAGCCCCGGATGCGGCTGGTCATCTCCTCGCTGATGGGCGCGGGCACCTGGCGGGCCAGGCTCTTCATGCCCTTGCCGCCGCCCCGGGTATATTTATCCTCAAAGGAAAGGAATTCATCCCAGCCGGCGGGCTGCTCGCACAGGGAAGGAATGATTTCACCTTCAAAGCCCAGGCAGGCGCAGTTGATCTCCACAGGCTTTTCTACGGCCCGCTCGATGAGGATGCGGCGGTCGAAACTGGCCGCCACCTCGATGGCCTCCCGGAGCTTTTCGCAATCCGTTGCCTTGCCGATGCCAATGGAGCTGCCAAGGTTGGCCGGTTTGACGAACATGGGGTAGCCCAGCTCCTTTTCCGCCCGTTCGATCACATCCTGCGGGTCTTTTTGCCACTCGGCCCGGTAGCAATAGATGCCGGGCAACGTGGGCAGGCCCATGCTCTTGAACACGGCCTTCATCACGATCTTATCCATACCCACGGCGCTGCCCACCAGGCCGCAGCTTGAATAGGGGATATCCGCCAATTCGAACAGACCTTGCAGGGTACCGTCCTCCCCGTGCATGCCGTGCATGGCCAGAATGGCGCAATCGAGGGCGGCTGCCTTTTGCATTTTACCAAAGAGGCCGGCGGCGAAAGTATAGAGGCAGTTGTGCCCCGGCTCCGCCGGGAGGAACACCCGGCAAAGGCCCTTTTGGTTGGGATTGAAATTGCGATAGGTCTTGATATCCCTGAGAGGCTCGCCGATGAACCACTCGCCCGTGCGGGAGATATAGATAGGGAAAGCATGATATTTGCCCTTATCCGCGTTCTCAAGAATTTGCAGCCCGCTGATAACCGATACATCGTGCTCGGCTGCCCTGCTGCCAAAGATTACGCCCAATTCCAGCATATGGATGCGCCCCTTCCTTTTGGCTGAATTTAATTATAATTATCCGTCAGGTCGTTTTCAAAGAGCACGGCGCAGCCCGGCTCCTGGTAGAGGGGCAGCTTTTCCGTGGCCTGGGCCAGCGTATCTACCCGAATGAGGCAGCTTTGCGGGAAATCTTCGCTGCGTAGCCCCGCCTCCATGGCAGGCCCGTTGGGGCCGACCAGTATGGCGATATCCGCGCAGGCGGCCATATGCGCGCCGAATTCTTCATTGAGCGCCCCCTGCTCCTCGCCTAGCTCCACCAAGCCCGGGGTAACGATGATGCGGCGGCCCGGGAAGCGCTTGAGCACTTCGAGGGCTTCGCCCGCGCCCACGGGGTTGGCGTTAAAGGCGTCGTCGATCACGGTGATCGGCCCCTTGATAAGCTGAAGCCTATGCTCCACCGGCTCCAGCTTGGCGATGCCGG
>CAZAZI010000270.1:0-2881 GCA_964489575.1 uncultured Oscillospiraceae bacterium
AGGCCCGCGGCCACGATATTCTTTGCCGCATAGCGGGCCGCATAGGCCGCGCTCCGATCCACCTTGGTGGGATCCTTGCCGGAGAAGCAGCCGCCGCCATGGCGGGCATAACCGCCATAGGTATCCACGATGATCTTGCGGCCCGTGAGGCCGCTATCCCCATGCGGGCCGCCGATGACGAAGCGCCCCGTGGGGTTGACGAATACCCGGGTATCCTCCCGCCAGTACTGCTCCGGGATCACGGGCCGAATCACATGCTGGATGAGATCCTCGCGCAGTTGTTCCATGTCCACATCCGGGTTGTGCTGGGCGGAGATCACCACCGTATCCACGGCCACGGGCCTGTCGCCGTCGTATTCCACAGTCACCTGGCTTTTGCCATCCGGCCTAAGGTAGGCCAAAATCCCCTGCCGCCGCACCTCGGTTAGCCGCCTGCACAGAGAATGGGCCAGCGAGATAGGCAGGGGCATCAACTCCGGGGTTTCATCGCAGGCATAGCCGAACATCATGCCTTGATCCCCCGCGCCGGTGGAGAAGGCTGCCTCCGTTTGGCCGTGCTTGGCCTCGAAGGATTTATCCACCCCCAGGGCGATATCCGGAGATTGGCCGTTGATGGCGGTGATCACGGCCAGCGTATGGCTATCAAAGCCCAAATCCTGCCGATCATAGCCGATATGGCCCACCACCTCCCGCACCAGGCGCGGAATATCCACATAGCAATTGGTGGTAACCTCGCCCATCACCAGCACCATGCCGGTCGTGGCCGCGCATTCGCAGGCCACCCGGGAAGCGGGGTCCGCCTCCAGCATGGCGTCCAGCATGGAATCGGAAATGCAGTCGCATACCTTATCGGGATGGCCCTCGGTCACGGATTCCGAAGTAAAGAGTCGCTTTGTCATGGTCGTACCCTCCTAAAAATGAAAATAAAAAAACCTCATGCGCAGATGAGGCAAGGAGGTCCTTATCTCATCTCCCAGCGCTCTCACGCTGCCGGAATTGGCACCTTACGCCCCTTTGGAAAGGGGTGCAGGTTGCCGGGCTTCACAGGGCCGGTCCCTCCGCCGCTCTTGATAAGACGCTATTCGGTTTTCTGCCATTATTCTAGCATGAATTCCTCATTGCGTCAACATGCGCGGCCAGGCTATAATAGGGTGAAAAAATTGAAAGGCAATTATGCGATGAAACGTGTTTTAGGCTGCATCCGCAGGGCGGATGAGCGCTATCATATGATACGGCCCGGCGATAAGGTCTGCGTGGGCGTCTCCGGGGGAAAGGACAGCCTCCTGCTCCTCTATGGGCTTAAGCTCTACCAAATGTTTTCCAAGGTGCCCTACGAGGTGGTGGGCGTGATGCTGGATCTTGGCATCTCCAATCAGGATTTCGGCCCTGTGCAAGCCTGGGCGGATTCCATCGGCGTGCCCCTCGATATCATTAAAACCGATATCGGTGAGATCGTATTCGATGTGCGCAAGGAGAGCCACCCCTGCGCCCTCTGCTCCAAATTCCGCAGGGGCGCGCTCAACGACGCGGCCGTGGCGCGGGGCTGCAACCTGGTGGCCCTCGGCCACAATCGGGACGACGTGATCGAGACCTTCTTCCTTAGCCTCATCTACGAGAGCCGCCTCAATACCTTCGGCCCCGTTACCTACCTGGGCCGCAAGGAAGTGACGGTGATCCGCCCCTTGATCTTTCTGCCGGAAAAATATGCCCTCTCCACGGCCAAGCGCTTGGAATTGCCCATCTGCAAGCCCAACTGCCCCGTAGCCGGGCAGACCAAGCGGGAGGATATGAAGGAGGTTATCCGCTATTTTACCCGTTTCGTACCCAACCCGGAGGAACGCTTCATGAACGCCATTGCCGATACCCATAAATACGGCATGTGGGACAGGCTGCGCTTGCCGCCCCGTGATATTGCCGATATGAGCGAAAACGAGCGCATCGCCTATGAGCAGCTTGCACACCGCCGCTAAGTGGGGCCTGCCCTTGCTAATCGCCTGGGCTGCTCTTTGCAACCTCTCTGCATTTACCCTGATGGGCGTAGATAAGGCCAGGGCGCGCAAGGGCAAGCGCCGCATCCCGGAAAAGCGCCTTTTCCTGGCAGCCGCGCTGGGCGGCGCAATGGGCGCGATCCTCGGCATGCGCATGTTTCGCCATAAAACGCTCCATCGCACCTTCACAGTGGGCATGCCCGCCCTGCTGCTGCTCAATCTGGCCGCTTTCGGCCTGCTCTTTTACCTTTGTATGAATGCATAGGGCGAAATAAAATTTCATGTTGACAAGGGCGGGATATATGCTTTATACTAGCTTTCAATAAGCTACAGGCAATGACGGCGAAATAGTACCGTGAACGGGCCTTCCAGAGAGCCGGCGGCTGGTGAAAGCCGGTAAGGAACCACCCGGGAATACACGCCACAGCCTCCCGCCGAACGGCATCACAGCCCAGTAGGCCGGGACGGATTCACCCGTTATCGTGATAGGGTATAGGCGCTTCTCTCTTTGCGCCGGGTACTCGAAAAGGCCTGCGCCGTGAGGCGTTGGTAAATTGAGGTGGTAACACGGGAGTTTGGCGCTCGTCCTCTTGCGGAGGACGGGCGTTTTTTTGTTTTCTCTCCGCGAACGCCAAAATATTTTATTTAATTAAGGAGAGATACAAACATGGCAAACGTAACCTTTTTCAGCGGCGAGCAGTTCCCCCTGGAGATGCACAAGGTGCGCGTGGTGCAAAAGCTGAACCTGCCCCCTGTGGAGCGGCGGCTGGAGGCCATTCAAGAGGCAGGCAACAACACCTTCCTGCTTAAAAACAAGGATATCTTTTTGGATATGCTTACGGACAGCGGCGTAAACGCCATGAGCGACCAGCAGATGGCCGCCATGATGGTTT
>CAZAZI010000271.1:0-2862 GCA_964489575.1 uncultured Oscillospiraceae bacterium
GGCAAAGCCCAGGATCAGCAGCGCGTAGATCACATAGTAGACGATGGCGCCGGTCGCCGTGGTGCCGGGGGTCATCCACTTGGTGTAGAAGGCGTAAAACGAGCCCTGCGGCCAGAACTGGCCGATCATGCCTGGCACCTGCAAAAGGGTCATCGCCAGGATCAGGGGCATAACGCCGTTGGCGTTGGCCTTGAGGGGGATGTGGGTGCTCTGGCCGCCATACATCTTGCGGCCTACCACACGCTTAGCGTACTGCACAGGGATACGCCGTACGGCTCTATCCACCAGCACAACAGCCGCGATAACCGCCACCACAAAGACCAGCAGCACGGGCAGGATCCACCACTTGTAACTGGCCGTGACAAACACGCCGGCAAAGATGGCCACGATGGTTTGCGGCACCTGCGAGCAGATGGAGGCGAAGATGATCATGGATACGCCGTTGCCCACGCCCTTGTCGGTGATGCGTTCGCCCATCCAGACCAGGAAGGCCGTGCCCGCCGTGCAAACGACGCCGATGGTGGCGTAGGCATACCAAGCCGTGGTGGTGACCACGCTGGAGCCCAGGCCGCGCACGATGCCGATGCTTTGCACCAGCGCCAGGCCGATGCCCGTGTAGCGGGTAATCCGCTCGATCTTCTGCCTGCCGTCCTCTTCTTTGGACATCCGCTCCAGGGATGGAATGGCGATGGTGAGGAGCTGGATAATGATCGAGCCCGTGATGTAGGGCGAGATACCCATGGCGAAAATCGTGAACTGGCTGAAGTTACCGCCCGAAAGCAGATTCAGGAAGCCCAGGATATCGTACTGGGAGGCCGCCGCTGAAAGCTGCGCCGCATCCACGAAAGGCACCGGAATGAAGGAACCAAACCGGTAGACCACGATCAAAAGGAGCGTGTACAGCATCCGGGTGCGGATATCCTTGATGTTCCAGGCGTTGATGAGGGTCTTAAGCATCAGACCACCTCAACAGTTCCGCCCGCCGCCTCAATGGCCTTCTGGGCCGACTCGGTGAATTTTGCCGCCTTCACGTCGAGCTTTTTGGTGAGCTCGCCGCGGCCTAGAACCTTAAGCCCGTCTTTCTCGATCTTGCTGATCATGCCGTTTGCCTTGAGCAACGCGGCAGTCACAACCACGCCGTCCTCGAGCTTATTGAGGGCGTCAATGTTGATCACAGAGTATTCCTTGGCAAAAATATTGGTGAAGCCACGCTTGGGAAGCCGGCGCGTAAGGGGCATCTGGCCGCCTTCAAAGCCGTTTTTCTTGCTGCCGCTGCGGGCCTTCTGGCCTTTGTGGCCGTAGCCGGCGGTTTTGCCGATGCCGGAGCCGGTGCCGCGGCCAACGCGCCTGCGCGTTTTCGTGGAGCCTTCCACGGGCCCTAACTCATGTAGTTTCATAGTGCACCTCCGTTAAACTTCTTCGACCTTGACCAGGTGCTTTACCTTGAAGATCATGCCGCGGATGCAGGGGTTATCCGGCTGCACCACGGTATGGTTGGTCTTGCGCAGACCAAGGGCCTTCACGGTTGCCTGCTGATCCTTGAGGGCGCCGATGGTGCTCTTAACGAGCGTGATTTTCAGATTAGCCATTGTTTGCCTCCCTTAGCCCAGAATCTCTTCTACGGTTTTGCCGCGGAGCTTGGCGATCTCCTCGGCAGTGCGCAGCTGAGTCAGGCCGTCTATGGTGGCCTTCACGCAGTTGGCGGGGTTGTTGGAGCCGTAGCTCTTGGTGCGGATATCCTTCACACCCACCATCTCAAGCACCGCACGGGCGGGGCCGCCCGCGATAACGCCGGTACCTTCTTCGGCTGGGAGCATGCGCACATGGCCCTTGCCAAACTTGCCCTCCACGGCGTGGGGGATGCTGGTGCCCACAAGGGAAACCTCGATCATGTGGCGCTTGGCGTCTTCCACGCCTTTGCGCACGGCTTCAGGGATCTCCGCCGCCTTGCCCATGCCTACGCCCACATGGCCATTCTCGTCGCCCACCACCATCAAAGCGGAGAAGCGGAAGTTACGGCCGCCCTTGACAACCTTGGCAACGCGGTTGATGGACACGAGTCTTTCTTTAAGATCCAATGTAGATGCATCAATACGCTTCTGCATGATTACCTCCTTAGAATTTCAGCCCGGCAGCGCGGGCGCCTTCGGCCAGCTCCGCAACGCGGCCCGTATACAGGTAACCGCCGCGATCGAAAACGACCTCATCGATGCCCTTTTCCTTGGCGCGCTTGCCGACCAGCTCGCCCACCAGCTTGGCGGCTTCCTTCTTCTTCTTGCCGTCGAGCTGGCCCTTGATTTCGGCATCCAGCGTAGAGGCGGCAACCAGGGTGCGGGAAGTCTCGTCGTCGATGACTTGGGCGTAGATGTTGTTCAGGCTGCGGTATACATTGAGCCTGGGCCTTTCGCCCGTGCCCACGATGTGGCGGCGGGTACGGTCGTGCCTGGCCTTGCGCACAGCGTTTTTATTGACCTTTGAAATCATACTGCTACTCCTTCTCTACGCCTTATTTGCCTGTCTTGCCTTCTTTGCGGCGCACAGTCTCGTTTTCGTACTTGATACCCTTGCCCTTGTAAGGTTCCGGCGGCCGTACCTTGCGGATATCGGCGGCCAGCTGGCCTACCTGCTGCTTGTTGATGCCCTTGACGAACACGTGGTTGGGCGCGGGGACCTCGAAGGAAATGCCCTCGGGCGGATCGAATTCGACGGGATGGGAATAGCCCACGTTGAGGACGAGCTTCGAGCCCTGCAGCTGCGCACGGTAACCAACGCCAACGATGTTGAGGCCCTTCTGGTAGCCGGCCGTTACGCCCACCACCATGTTGTTGATGAGGGTGCGGGAGAGGCCGTGCAGCGCCCGGT
>CAZAZI010000272.1:0-2852 GCA_964489575.1 uncultured Oscillospiraceae bacterium
GCACGGTTATCTTCGACGGCGCGCTTCCCCGCAAGACCTTCTCCATGGGCGAGGCCAACGAAAA
This sequence comes from uncultured Oscillospiraceae bacterium, assembly GCA_964489575.1. Classification (GTDB taxonomy): domain Bacteria; phylum Bacillota; class Clostridia; order Christensenellales; family CAG-138; genus Pelethousia. The sequence continues at coordinate 65 of CAZAZI010000272.1, forward strand.
GCGCTATTACCTCGAGTGCCGCCGCATCAACCGATAAAGGCGCGCTGCCGGGCCCGCAAAACAACGCAACGAGAACAAGCGGCGGATGCGTTCAGCAACCGCCGCCACTTATGTGATCATGCAAACCTTTTATAATTCCGTATCCGCCGTGCTGGTGATCCTGCTGATGACGGCCACAGGATATCTCCTGGGCCGCATCGGCTATATCCGCGCCGAACACAAGGCCATGATCACCAAGCTGGCGGTGAATGTGGCCCTGCCCTGCATGTGCCTGAGCAACCTGACCAAGAATTTTACCCGCGCCTCTTTGGTGGAGGCGGGGATGCTGCTGCTGGTATCCGCACTGGTGCAGCTGGTGGGCGTGCTCATCAGCGCCGCCATCGCGCACCTCTTGCGCCTGCCGCATAGCCGGCGGGGGGTGTTCGTAGCCATGGGAGGCTTCTCTAATTCCACCTTTATCGGCCTGCCCATGTGCGTGGAGCTTTTCGGCGAGGCTGCCGTGCCCTATGTGATGTGCTATTATCTGGTCAATACCGCGCTCTTTCAACTTTTGGGCGCGGGGTTTATCGAAAGCTCGGGCCGGCCCGAGGGCGAAAAGACGGGATTGCTCAAGCGCTTGGGCGGCCTGCTGATCCGCCCGCCTATGCTGGCCATCCTTGCCGCCCTGGCCCTGATCTGGTTCAAGCTGCCTCTGCCCCGCGTGCTGCAAAGCTACACGCAGTATATCGGCGATATGGTGAGCCCTTTGGGCCTGCTCTACACGGGATATATCATCTACGAGCACGGCCTTGGCAATCTGCGGCTGGAAAAAGGCTTTCCGGCCCTGTTGGCCCTGCGTTTTATCGCCGCCCCGGCCCTGTGCCTGTTTTTCTGCGCCCTGCTGGGGATTGAGGGCCTGGCCCGGGGCGTGTTTACCGTGGAAGCCGCCATGCCCACCATGACGCAAACCGTGGTGCTTAGCACTATGCTGGGCGCGGATGAGAATTACGCGGCCCAGGGCGCGGCCCTTTCCGCCATCGCCTGCTTCGGCGTGGTACCCCTTTTGATGTTGGTCGTATAGGAATATTTAGCGTTTCGTTTTGCTGTAGCGCTCCTCTTCGCTGAAGATGCAGCCGCAGTATTTCTGCATGTAAAGGCCCGCCTCCCGGGCCTTTTGCTGGCCCTCGCGGAAGCGGGGGCGAAAATCCCGGCAAAGGAACTCCACGCCGTGGGATTCAGCCGCCTTTTGCGCCTCGGCCTTTAAAAGCTCGTGGTTTTGATAGGGGCTGATGAGCAGGGTGCTGCTAAAGGAGGCAAAGCCCTCCGCGGCCGCATAAGCCGCCGCCGCGTTTAGCCGCAAGGCGTAGCAGGCGGCGCAGCGCCCGTCGTAGGCGGGGATAGCGTCCAAAAAGGCACGCAGGCCATAATCATCCTCTTCCACCAGGGGTACGCCAATCTCTTGCAGATAGGAGCGGGCCGTATCCCTGCGGGCGCGGTATTCGGTGAAGGGGTGGATGTTGGGGTTATACCAAAAGGCCGTGGGCTCGACGCCTTCCTCCCGGAGCTGCTCAATACAGGCGATGGAGCAGGGCGCGCAGCACACATGCAGCAGCGTGTTCATAAACGAATTGCCTCCCATGTTTTGTAGTATCAAGTAAAGCACAGGCACGCTGGAATGTCAATGCGAGGGCCAAGCAAAAGGCGCGCACCCATATGGATGCGCGCCTTTTGAAATGTTCTGAAGGAAACGCCGCTAATTGATCGCCCCGGCTTTGGCACGTTCGAATTCCCGCTGGATCTCGGCGCTGGGCGCAGGGGTGAGCAGGGAGACCGCCACAATGGCCAGGCAGCTGAGCATAAAGGCCGGGAACAGCTCGTAGATGCCGAATACGCCGCCGATGGGCTTGAGAAGCAGTTTCCAAACGAAAACCATAACGCCGCCGGTGACCATGCCGGCTACCGCGCCCGCGCGGGTGGTGCGCTTCCAGAAGAGGGAAAAGAGCATGATGGGGCCAAAAACCGCGCCAAAGCCGGCCCAGGCAAAGGAGACGATGGTAAAGATGACGCTATGCTCATCCAGGGCGATGAACATGCCGATCACGGCGATGATGAGCAGCACGATGCGGCTCATTTGCATTACCTGCTTATCCGTGGCGTCCTTTTTGAGGATGCTCTTATAAACGTTAAGCGAGAAGGCAGAGGCGGCGATCAGCAGGTAGGAATCCGAGGAGCTGATGGTGGCCGCCAGGATACCGGCCATCACCAGGCCCGCCACTAGGGGCGGCATAAGGTATTGGGAGAGCACGATGAATACGTTCTCCGCGCCGCCGGCTGTGCTGAGGGTCTCGTGGAAGGGGAAGAGGGCGCGGCCCACGATGCCGATGAGCACGGCGGAAAACAGGGAGATAAGCACCCACACCGTGGCGATGCGGCGGGCGCTCGTCAGTTCTTCGGATTTACGGATGGCCATAAAGCGCAGCAAAACCTGCGGCATGCCGAAATAGCCGAGGCCCCAGGACATGGTGGAAATGATGGTGAGCAAGCCGTAGGAGCCCGCAGAGCCAAAGAGGGGCGCGCCGTTTGCCGCCTGTTGCACGCCGGAAGCATCCACCGTGGGGCTGGCAATGCCGAAGAAGGTGAAAAAGCCGGGGATGGCTTTGGCGTTTGCCACCACCGCGCCAAAGCCGCCCGCCGCAACGGAGCCGGCGACCAGCACGATGGAGAGCGCGAAGATCAGCACGATGGCCTGGAGGAAATCGCTGGCGCTCTCCGCCAGGAAGCCGCCCAGGAAGGTATAGATTACCACGAA
>CAZAZI010000273.1:0-2844 GCA_964489575.1 uncultured Oscillospiraceae bacterium
AACGCGGGCATCGCCCGGGTGGTATACGGCGAGGGCTATCCGGACGCTTTCGCCAGAGAGATCTTCGAAGAAGCCGGGGTATCGGTGGAAAAATACGGCGAGGAATAGCACGCAGACTTAAAAAGTGCCGCAATACGGCACTTTTTAAGTTTTCTGCGGCCTACGCCTGGGTGCTTTCGGCCAGAATGCGTTCCACCTCCAGCTTGCCGGCCAGCGAGCGCTGGGCCGCGGCCAGTAGGGCCGGGCAGCTTTTCGGGATGGGCGCGCCCGCCAGCGCCGCGGCCAGTGCCTCGCCAAAGAGGCTGTAACCTGCCTGATCCTCCCGGCCGGTGAATAGATCGGTTAGCACGGCGTCGATCTCATTGAGGGACAGCACCCGTTTAAGCAGCGTGATGATAATCAGCCTGCTCACATGCGCGGTGCTGTATTTTTTCTTTTTGGGCGCTTCCAAAAGCTTGCGCTTAACGTAATTATTCACCATAGTGGGCGTGAGCACGCCTTCCTGGCTGCCGGCCACGGGCAAAATAGCATCCGCCACAGCCAGGCAGACCTGATCCATATATAGATCGAGCTTGGTGAGCTCCTCCCAGCGGGAAACCGTTCGTTCTTCCATAGATGCAAAAACCTCCATCTTTCGTTCCGGTAATTATATCATTTAGATAAAAAACTCGTCAATAGTGGTTGACATAGCCGTATTCTAATGCTACCATAGTCCTATGATATAGTTTTTAAAACCAGGTTATAAGGTTCCGGTTTGGAGGTTGGTATGATCGACGTTGTGATCTATGGAGATTCCATCATGAAGGGGGCCACGCCGGAGGGCGAAAACCGCTATCGCTCCGTGATGCCCCGCTTTTTGCCCAGGCTGGCGGAGAAATACGGCCTGGCCGTGACCAATAAGGCGCGCTTTGGCTCCACCATCGACCGGGGCTACGCCCAACTGCAAAAGGATTTGAACGAACAGGCCGCGCCCTATTGCTGCGCGCTGGTAGAATACGGCGGCAACGACTGCGATTTCGACTGGGCGGCCGTTGCCCAAACGCCGGAGGCCGAGCACCTGCCTCGCACCTCCATCGCGGATTTCCAGGGCACGCTGGAAGCCATGGCGGACGGCCTGCAAAAAAAGAACGTCAAACCTCTGCTGATGACCCTGCCGCCCATCGACGCGGAGCGCTACCTCTCCTTTATCTGTCGGGGGGGTATCAACCGGGCAAATATCATCAAATGGCTGGGCGAAACGCAGATGATCTACCGTTTTCAGGAAATGTATTCCGCCGCAGTCCTCAAGGTAGCCCTGCGGCGGGGCCTGCCGCTGGTGGATGTGCGCTCCTACTTCCTCGATAAGCACAATTACGCCGCGCTGATTTCCGAGGATGGCATCCATCCCTCCGAGGAAGGCTACGCCTTGATCCATACCGCCTTTGACGACTATCTGCGGCTGCAACTGGCCTAATGGCGGATAAACGAGAACGCGCCCCGGCTGTGAACCGCCGGGGCGCTTGTTTGCTTTATTTGCGGGTGGGGATGATCTCCAGCCAATAGCCATCCGGGTCGCTGATAAAATAGATGCCCATGGCGGGGTTCTCATAGCAGATGCAGCCCATCTTTTCGTGCAGGGCATGGGCGGCCTCGAAATCATCTACGCGGAAGCCGATGTGCTGCTCGTTCTCGCCCAGGGCATAGGCGTCCGGATGGTCTCTAAGGCTGGTCAGCTCCACCTCCATCTCGCTATCCGGCGCGCCGAGGAAGACGATGGTGTAGCTGCCATCCGCCGCTTCCTTGCGGCGGTTCTCTTTTAATCCCAGGGCCTCTTTATAGAACGCCAGGGATCTTTCCATATTGGCCACGTTATGGTTGTGATGGATAGGCTTAAACTTCATGGGGGTTTCCTCCTTTTCGCGTTGTTGCTCAGTTCAGCTCGGCCAGGCGCTGCTCCAGCTTTTGCAGCATGCCCCGGGCCGTTTCCAACTTTTCCTTTTCCGCGGCGATGACCTTTTCCGGCGCTTTCTGTACGAAGCTCTCATTGGAAAGCTTGGATTCTGCGCGGGAGATCTCCCCGCGTACGCGCTCGATCTCTTTGCCTGTGCGCTCGCGCTCCTTCTCCACGTCGATCAGCTCGCTTAGAGGGATATAGACCTCGGCGCTCTCGCAAACGGCGCTCACCGCGCCCTCGGGCACGCCCGCCTTGTCCGCTTGCACCTTTACGCTCTCTGCCCCGGCCAGCCGCATCACATAGAGGGAAGCGGCTTCAAAGGCCGGAATGCGGCCCGCCTCGGTTACGATGGTCATGGCCGCCCGCTTGGCCGGGGGCACGTTCATCTCGGCCCTAAGGTTGCGGATAGAGCGGATCACATCCATGATGCGCTCCATGGTATCCGCCTCGGCCGGAAAGGAAAGGCCTTCGTCGTAAAGCGGCCAGGCGCTGCGCATGATGGTCTCCCCGCTGCCCGGCAGGGCCAGATATAGTTCCTCCGTGATAAAGGGCATGAAGGGGTGCAGCAGCTTCATGGAATCCCCCAGCACCCGCACGAGGATAGCCCGCACATTGGCCTTCTGGGCCTCGTCCTCGCCTCCAAGGCGCGGCTTGGCCAGCTCGATATACCAATCGCAAAACTCCGTCCAGATGAAATCGTAGACCTTCTGGGCGGCCAGGTTGAGGTCGAAATTATCCAGGTTGAAGGTGACCTCCTTGACCACCGTATTGAGCCGGTGGAGGATCCACTTATCCGCGCCATCCAGCAGGCCAAGGTCGATGGGGCCTACGCCCGCATCCGGCAGGTTCATCAGCACGAAGCGGGAGGCATTATAGACCTTATTGCAGAAATTGCGGGCCGCCTCCACCTT
>CAZAZI010000274.1:0-2837 GCA_964489575.1 uncultured Oscillospiraceae bacterium
ATCGGTGCCTATGCAAAAAGGCATGATCAGCTCGGACGAGCCGGGGCTTTACGTGGCCGGCAGCCATGGCGTCCGCCTCGAAATCCTCATCGAGTGCGTCGAGATGGAAAACGGCATGTTGGGCTTTGCGCCCCTCACGCTTGTGCCCATCGATCTTGAGGCCGTGGAGAAACGCCTGATGGAGCCGGTGGATATCGCCCGCCTCAACGCTTACCACGCCTTGGTGAAGGAAGCCCTGCTGCCCCTGCTCGAGGGGGAGGATAAGGATTTCCTCATCCAGGCCACCAGGAAACTGTAAGTTAAAAATCGATACCAACGAGGAACAGCACATGAGAGAATTTGGATTCCTGCGCCTTAGCGCGGCCACCCCCTCCTGCCGCGTTGCGGATGTTGCGCACAACGCCGCCACCATTCTGGCGCAATACCAGGAAGCGGCCGGGGCCGGCTCCGCGCTGGCGGTATTCCCGGAGCTATGCCTTACGGGCTATACCTGCGGCGACCTTTTCCAGCAGAGCACGCTTAGGCGGGGCGCGCTAAACGGCCTTGCCGCCATCCTCGCCGGCAGCGCCGACCTAAACACCCTGGCCGTGGTGGGCCTGCCCCTTGAAAAGGACGGCGCGCTTTATAATTGCGCCGCCGTTCTGCAGCGCGGCCGTGTGCTGGGCGTGGTGCCCAAGCAGAACATCCCCAATTACGGCGAGTTTTATGAGCTGCGCCACTTCACGCCTGCGGATGGTTCGGAGGGCGGCGCGATTTCGCTGCTCGGGCAGGAGACGCCCTTTGGAACGGATTTACTTTTCGCCTGCGCGGATATGCCCGACTTTGTGTTGGGGGTGGAGGTTTGTGAGGATCTTTGGGTACCCAGCCCGCCCAGCATCGGCCTGGCTCTGGGCGGGGCCACGGTTATCGCCAACGCCTCAGCCAGCGATGAGCTGGTGGGCAAGGCGGCGTACCGCCGGGGGCTTTTGAGCACCCAGAGCGAGCGGTTGCATTGCGCCTATGTTTATACCAATGCGGGCGCTGGCGAATCCACCACGGATGTGGTCTTTGCCGGGCACGATATCATCTTTGAAAACGGCACGCCCCTGGCGGAAAGCTCGCTCTTCCACGAAGGCCTGCTGCACGCGGACGTAGATTTGGAGCGGCTGATGCACGAGCGGCTGCGCTTCACCACCTTCCGCCCGCGAGGCGGCTGGCGGCGGATCGCCTTCTCCTTAGGCACGCTAGATGCGCCGGATATCCGCTACCGTCCCCTGGCCTCCCGGCCCTTCCTGGTGCAGGATGAAGCCGAAATGGCTGCGCGCTGCGAGGATATCCTCTCCATCCAGGCAAACGGCCTCGCCAAGCGAACCGCCCATACCCAGGTCAAAAAGCTGGTGGTGGGCATTTCCGGCGGGCTGGATTCCAGCCTGGCTCTCCTTGTCATGGCGCGGGCGCTGGCCCTGCTGGGAAGAAGCCCTAAGGATGCCCTAGCCGTGACCATGCCCTGCTTTGGCACCACGGATCGAACGCGCAAAAATGCCGAGGCGCTTTGCCAAGCCCTGGGCGTATCCTTCCGCAGCGTGGATATCCGCAAGGCCGTGGAGCAGCATTTCCGGGATATCGGCCAGAGCCCCGATACCCAAGATGTGACCTATGAAAACGCCCAGGCCCGCGAGCGCACCCAGGTGCTGATGGATATCGCCAATATGGAAGGAGGCCTGGTGGTGGGCACGGGCGATCTTTCCGAGCTGGCCCTGGGCTGGGCCACCTACAATGGCGATCACATGAGCATGTACGGCGTGAACGCAGGCGTGCCCAAAACGCTGGTGCGCCACCTGGTAGCCCATGAGGCGCATAAGGCGCAAAGCGAAACCCTTCGCGCCGTGCTGCTGGATATCCTCGATACGCCCGTGAGCCCCGAGCTTTTGCCCGCGCAAAACGGCGCCATCTCCCAGGTGACGGAGAACCTCGTGGGCCCCTATGCGCTGCATGATTTCTTCCTCTATCATATGGTGCGCTACGGCGCGCGGCCTTCTAAGATCTTCGCGCTGGCCAAAATCGCCTTTGCGGGCGAATACGACGCGGATACCATCCGCAAGTGGCTGCGCGCCTTCCTGAAGCGCTTCTTTGCCCAGCAGTTCAAGCGCAGCTGCCTGCCGGATGGCCCCAAGGTGGGCTCCGTGGGCCTTTCCCCCCGGGGCGATTGGCGCATGCCCTCGGATGCCGAGGCGGCGCTGTGGCTGGAAGAAGCGGATAACTTATAGCATACAAAAGAGGCGCTTGCGGGATGCAAGCGCTTCTTTTTGTTTGCTGCTATTTTCGTTTTGGATAGGCGGTTTCGTCGGTGAGCTCCAGGATATAATCCACGCTCACCTCATGGAACAGGGCCAATGCCGCTAAAACATGGGGCGGGATCATCCGCTCCCCGGCCTCATAATAAGCGTATGTGCGCTGCGGCACGTTGATCGCCTTGCCCATTTGCTGCTGGGTCATTTCCTTGCTCTCCCGCAAAAACCGTATACGTTCATACCGCATAGGCTCACCTCGCTTACAGGTGAGTATAGTGCAGAAAAAAACATTCCATTGACAAAATGATTAAACTGTTCTAAAATCGGCTTGAGGTGAGAAAGATGCCGGATTATGCCGCTATGTACCGAAAGCTGGCCGCCGCCCAGGTGGACGCGATCGAGGGTTTTAAAACCATCCTGGCCGGAATGATACAAGCCCAGCAAGAAGCGGAAGAGATGTATATGGAAAGCCCGCAGCCGGCCTTGTATAAGCTCCCCAATTCCGGCGTTGCTCAAAAAGGCAAAGCGGAGTAAGGCAGGTATGGTGATAGCCGCCGGCAGCGCGGC
>CAZAZI010000275.1:0-2825 GCA_964489575.1 uncultured Oscillospiraceae bacterium
GGGCTTGATCGAAGCGAATTGAACTTTATGCAGTTTTCAAGGTATGCACACAACTTCATACCTTACCATTCCGGTGGTTAAGCTAAGGGGATCCACCTGTTCTCATCCCGAACACAGTAGTTAAGCCCTTATACGCCGAAAATACTGAGCTGGCAACGGCTTGGAAACATAGGTAGCTGCCGGATTCCATTAGAAAAGACACCCAACAGGGTGTCTTTTCTAATGGAATGGGTCAATTATCCCTGTTTCCCAGCCTATAACCTTAAGCATCGCAGATGGTTTGCCTAAACGCGGCGCGCAAGGGGTCATTGGGCTGCAGCTTCTTATAACTTCGCCATCCAATCGAGCGTGAGTTCCAAGGCCTCTTCTCTGGATTCATTGCACGCGGCCGGGTGCTTTCTTTCTACGCAATAGGCAAAGCGGGCCTTTGTTTTGATAGGGCAGAGGATATGGCTGGCCGGGCTGAAGATGGCGTGATGATAGGGATGCGCAAAGCCTTTGCTATTTAAGCGCTCCATGATCATAGCCGCCATCTGTGCGGAGGGCCATTGCGCATCCTGCGGGGATGAAATCAGGAGGATGGCGCCGTTGATGTTTTCCACCTTGATGGTGTTTGCTTCCTCTTTTTTCTTAGCCAGTACTTCCAAGTATTGCTTTGAAAACCCATACTCGCGGTTTACAAATATGTTTTTTACCATATTCACCTGTATACCTTCAAATGATGCATATGGTAAAGCTTGGCCTTGCCACGTCCAGCTGGACGCGCCGCTGAATTTCGGCTTGGCAATGCCCTCAAAAACACAGCACGCCGGGGAAACGGCAATCATAAGCTCGATTTCCGGGATCAGGCTGGCCGCCGTTAACGAGAGCTCCGCGCCCTTGGAAACGCCATAGATGCCGACCCTGGAATATCCCCGTTGATGGAGCCAGTCGGCGGCCTGCCGGATCGTTTCCAGCGGGATCAGGGAAAGCGTTTTTGCCGTCCCCCTTGCGCCCCAATAGGCGACGGCCAGCGACGGGACTCCACGGCCTGCAAATACCTTGGCGATCCGCCGCGCCCACTTGATACCGCCGTCGCTGCCGGTGACGACGATCATCGCTTTATCGCACGACTTCGCCGGATAAAACATGCCACGCAAACCCGCGCCCAGGATAGCTTCCATCTGCCGCCTCCGTAACGCCGGAAAATACCGCGCGCCTTCTTGTTCTTATCGTTATTTTAACATAGCTTTCATCTTATGGCGACACTTGTCAGAAAAAAGTTGTAGCGACTCGTCGCGCCGCAATAAAGACATAAAATAATAAAGGTCGACAGAAATATACAATTTGCGATAGAATTGGATTGTAGCGCCGCGATGCGCGTGCTACAATGTGCCCAATACCAGTGCATATGAAGAACGACAGTTCCTGGAGGCAAGGTGGTTATTTCTATTCCAAGAGTTACAAGAGCGCGAAATGTGTCGCTGATTTTGGCAGCCTTTCTTTTTATGCTTTGCGGCTGTTCCGATGAGCCGGTTGTGGTGGAGATCGCATATGAAACCCAGGCGATAAGCGAATCCTCCGGGGTGAATTCCCAAAGCGCGCCCGTTGCCGGGGATACGGGCGGCGCAAACGAGGGGTGGGCCCGGGATGACGATGCGGTGAACGCCGCCCTTTCGCAAGAGCAAGGGCCGAAGAGAACACCTGAAACAGCCTATCAGGCAAGCGCCGCGCCACCCCTATCGCCTGCGGTTACGCAAACACCGCAACCGACCTTTACGCCCTTTCCAACGCCTACGCTGACGCCTTCTCCAACGCCCAAGCCGACGCCGACAGCCACCCCCTCGCCTACGCCTACAGCCATATCGACCCCATCTCCCGAGCCAACAGGCAGTCTGTAAGCCGCCATGGCTGCCGAAACGGAACGATATGAACAAGCGATCAAGAGCATTCAGACTGAATATGATATGCGAATAAGCACGGATTCGGACATGCTGGGCAATTTGCGGGGAAAAACGATGTCTTCTCCTGAAGACGCGGCCGCCTTGCAGGCGGAGATCGACGCGCTGCAAGCAAGGATCGACGCCCTGATGGGCGAAGCCGCAGCAAAGATGAACGCGGAGTTGGAGCGGCACCTTGCAGCGATTGCTGCTCTTGGGGGATAGGGATGGGAAAACAAAAAGGCCCAGGGAGGTTCAGGCTGCTTTCGGTTCACAATAGCCCCGGTGCGCCGCGGCACAAGCAAGCCCTGTAAAATGAAAACCGGCAAAATGCCGGTTTTTATCTTTTAACGCTGGCTAAGCTGCTGCCGGTAATCCTCCAGGTTGCGCCGGAGCAGGGCGGGGGTATCCAGTCCATAAGGGCACTTAGCCGAGCATTGGCCGCAATGGATGCATTTCTCGATATCTTCCATATGGGCCTGCCACTCGGGGGAGAACCATTGCTCGCTGGGCGCGCGCCGGGTCATCAGGGCCATGCGGGCGCAATCGCTGATGCGGATATCCACCGCGCAGGGCATGCAATAGCCGCAGCCCCGGCAGAATTCCCCTGCCAGCTCCGCCTTATCCGCCTCAATCACGGCCACCAGCTCCGGCGTGAGGCTGGGCGGCTCTTTTATGTAGGAAAGGAACGCATCCAGTTCGTTTTCCCGCTGAATGCCCCAGATGGGCAGAACGTTATCATACTGCGCAAGATACGCATAGGCTGCGGCACTGTTGTGAATCAGGCCGCCAGCCAGGCCCTTCATGGCGATAAAGCCCATGTTCGCATCCTTGCAGGCCGCAACCAGGGCCAGCTCTTTTTCCGTGGAAAGATAGCTGAAAGGGAATTGCAGCGTATCATAAAGG
>CAZAZI010000276.1:0-2825 GCA_964489575.1 uncultured Oscillospiraceae bacterium
AATCACGCGCTTGATCTCGTCGAAATTGCGGCCTGTGCTAAGGGGATAATAGAGGATCAGGCGGATCTTGCCCTCAGGATCGATTACAAACACAGCCCTTACAGCCTGGGTGTTGGATTGGCCGGGCTGGATCATGCCATATTGATTGGATACTTCCATACGGATATCCTCGATAAGGGGGAATTTAACCTCCACATGCTTCTTACCATTCCATTCCAGCTCCTGGATCTTGCGCAGCCAAGCGATGTGAGCATAGAGCGAATCCACGGAAAGGCCGACCAGTTCGGTATTCATGGCCTTGAATTCATCCGCCATGGAGGCGAACGTCATAAATTCGGTGGTACATACGGGTGTGAAATCGGCGGGGTGGGAGAAGAGGATAACCCATTTGCCTTTATAATCCTCAGGGAAGTTGATGGGGCCTTGGGTGGTAACGGCCTTAAAACTGGGGGCGGGGTCGCCGATCAACGGCATCCTGGTGGCGGTGGTGGTTGCTTCTAACATAGTCATAAGCTCCTTTCAAGTTTGATTTTGTGGGTAGATTGCGCCGGGTTTCGTTTTTATGCTAGGGCGATTCCCTTTTGTTGCTCTGAGTTTAACATAACTAACCACCTGCTTCTGTGACAAGGTCACGGAGAAAACCGGGCGGGCGGCGGGCAATCGCATACGGAAAAAGGGCGGCGCGCTCCGGGAACGGCGCTTTTTGCGGCCGCGCTTGAATATGCGGGCTATTTGCTGTAAAATGGAAGAAACCGGAACATGATTTTTACAGATGAAGGGGGATTTGAATATGCCTTGGACACCGAACCTTTCCGTTGGCGTGGGGCTGATCGACGAGCAGCATAAAACCTGGTTCGAAAAAGCCGAAAAGCTTTTCGAGGCGGGGCAGAAGGGCCAGGCCAAAGAATACGTAGGCGAGCTGCTGACTTTCCTGGATGATTACACCAGAAAGCACTTTGCCGACGAGGAAAAATACATGCGCAGCATCCAATACCCCGGTTATAGCGATCAAAACGCGGCCCATGCCCAGTTCATCGAAAAGCTGGCCAAACTGCGCGCGGATTACGATACCTCGGGCGGCAATCTGCTGGTGATCCTGGGCGCCAACCAGATGGTGCTGGATTGGCTGACCAAGCACATCTCCACCATGGATAAAAAGATCGGCGAATTTGCCAAGAGCGCGGGCCGCTAGGGGGCAGGCTTAGAAATCAGCACACAAAGCGGGCTATAGCGCGAAAAACAGCGGTATAGCCCATTTTTATGGGTGATGCGATGAAAAGCGCCTATATTTACCAGATGAAGGGGATCAGGCGGTATCTCGTTTTTTGCATGTAGGCCGCATAGCCGCTTAGCTCGGCGCAAAGCACGGCCTCCTCGTTCTTGATGCGCAAAACTAAGCCGATAGGTAAGAGCAGCATAGGAAGCAGGGCGATATAGGAACCCAAGACCATCGGCATGGCAGGGAAGAGCAGCAGGCAAGCCAGATACATGGGATGCCGCACCACGGCATACAGGCCGGTGCTAACCACGGTTTGATCCTTTTGCACCTCCACCACCCTGGAAGCGTAGGCGTTTTGCAGGATCGTAGCCGCGAACAGGCCATAGCCAAGGCACATGGAGAGCAGCGCGCACAGCGTGGCCCAAAAGGGCACGCGGGTCCATTGAAAACGGTAGTCCAGCCCGGCCAGGATAAAGGACGCCAGGAACAAAAGGCCGATCAGGCCGATATAACCCTTTTGCGCGCGCTTTTTTTCCTTTGCCTTTAGCCGCCGCTCCAGCGTTTCGGGGTGTTTGAAGAGCAGCAGCGTGCCCATGGCCAGCATCAAGGAAAAAAGCACGGCAAGGAGCAGCCAGGCGTTCATATAGCGCAGGCTGCCGGCTGCGCCAAACAGCGGCAGGCCCAGCAGCACAAAGCCTAGCAGCCCCTTGACGACCATGTTGATTAGCAAATTCGATTTCTTCTTATCCATGCCCGCACCTCCCGCGCTCAAACCACTTCAAAAATGGAACCGACCCTTTGATATCCCTGTTTTTCATAATAGGGATCCACATCGCTCATCACGTAAACCGGCTGCCCCGCATAATCCGCCGCGGCCTGCGTGACCAGCTTCTTTCCAAGCTGCCTGCCGCGGTAAGATCTTTTTACCAGTAGGTCGTATACATAAAGGCCGAAGCCGGCGTCCTCGCGGCAGCGGGCATAGCCGCAGAGCACATCGCCGTCGTAGGCCACGTAGACTATGCTGGCCTCCAGCGCCCTTGTATATTTATCGCGCCCCTGCTCGCCATGATAATCGATCCATTCTTCGCCCTCTTCTATGATTAGGTCAAACAAGCGCGCTTGATCCGCTTTGCGATATCTTTGGATGGTCATGTTGGGCTCCTTCCATATTTTTATAATTACACAGCGGCCTGCTCTCGCAAAAGCCCTTGCGCGGGCGGGGCAAACCATGTACGATAGCGGTAAGATTGGGCAGGGGAGAGGATACGCGATGGCGCATACGAACTGGAGCAGAATGATCGAGATCGACGAGGCCTTTCTAAAGAGCGTATATGACCAGGCGGCCCAAATACCGAGGGGGATGGTATCCACCTACGGTAAAATCGCCGAGCTGGCAGGCTATCCGAAAGCCTCTAGGGAGGTGGGCGTCGCTATGAGCCGCGCGCCTGAAGGGCGGGGGCTGCCCTGCCATAGGGTGGTGAACAAAACCGGCATCCTTGCGCCGAGCTATGCCTTTGGCGGCCAGGAAAAGCAGCGCGCCCTGCTCTTGGCGGAAGGCGTGATCTTTCTTTCGAACGAGCTGATCGACATCGAAAAACATATGTGG
>CAZAZI010000277.1:0-2821 GCA_964489575.1 uncultured Oscillospiraceae bacterium
GCCAGGAAGGCAGTTGGTACCGGGTCTATATCGGCGGCGTTACGGGCTATGTATATGCGGATTATATCACCGTTACCGGCACGGCCCGTATCGACGCGAGCGGCAATGTGGAGGGCGCGCCCCCGGCGGGCAGCACCGGCCTTGGCAAAACCACCGGCAAGGTATATTTGCGCAAGGGGCCGGGCACCAGCTATGCCCAGATCGCCATTCTCAAGGCGGATACGGAACTGACCCTCTACGGCAGCTCCGACGGCTGGTATAAAGTAAAGCTCTCCGATGGCGCCGAAGGCTACGTCAGCTCCAAATACGTGACCGTTACCCAATCCTACACCTCTACCGCCGCGCCCGTCACCTCCGGCGGCACGGGCACGGGCACCGAGCAGAGCACAGGCACGGGCGTGACCACCACGGATGTAAATTTCCGCCAGGGCCCCGCAACCACCACCAAAAAGCTGGGCCGCATCGCTTCCGGCTCCAAGGTGACCCTCTACGGCCTTAATGGCGATTGGTACCGCGTGGAATATAACGGGGCCAAGGGCTATATTTACTGGAAGTACGTCAAAAAGACTTCCGAAAGCACCGTGACCATCGGCGGTGGCACGGTCTCCACCCCCTCCCCGGGCAGCGTGGTGAACAGCTCGTCCTCCGTGCAGCTGGCCAAGGGCAGCGCCGGCGGCAAGGTAAACCTGCGCAAAGGCCCCAGCACGGATACGGATAAGCTGGAGCTGCTAGCCAAGGGCACGGAGCTGAACATCCTCGGCCAATGCGGGGATTGGTATTACGTGCTTTACAAGGGCCAGGCCGCCTTTGCCAGCAAATCCTACATCCGCGTGGAGAGCCAGGGCACCGCGGGCATCCCCCAGGTGAGCGCCGGTATCGCGCCGCGGGTCTGCGCCACCACGGCCCAGGTGAATATGCGCGCAGGCGCCAACACTTCAAGCGCCGTCATAACCCTGCTCCAGCGCCGCACCAACGTAACCGTTTATTACGTGCTAAACGGCTGGTGCCTGGTGAGCTACGGCGGCGCCTTCGGCTATGTGATCAGCGACTATATGGATTTAGGATAAGGGGGACTTTGTGAACCTCTTGTGATAAAATGCAGCGCGTATTGATTTTATCCCAACGGAATATTATAGTTATGTTAGCACTCAGTGTAAACGAGTGCTAACGTTCTTTTATTGCATGGGAGGTTTGAAACGATGGCGAAAAAGGCATTTAAAACGGAATCCAAGCGGCTGTTGGAGCTGATGATCAACTCCATCTACACCCATAAGGAAATTTTCCTGCGCGAGCTTCTCTCCAACGCCAGCGACGCGCTGGACAAGCTGCACTTCCGCTCCCTCACGGACGACCGTGTCAAGCTCGGCCAGGGGGATTTTTATATCCGCATCGCTCCAGATAGGGCGGGCCGCACCCTCACCATCAGCGATAACGGCTGCGGCATGCGCGCCGAAGAGCTGGAAAACAACCTGGGCGTGATCGCCCAAAGCGGTACGCTGGCCTTCCGCAAGGAGCATGCCGAGGACAAGGATCTCGATGTGATCGGCCAATTCGGCGTGGGCTTCTATTCCGCTTTCATGGTGGCGAAAAGCGTGCGGGTGGTCTCCCGCGCATTTGACAGCGAACAGGCCTACGAGTGGCAGTCCGCCGGCGCGGACGGCTATACCATTTCCCCGGCCGAGAGGGCCGAGGCGGGCACGGATGTGATCCTCACCCTCAAAGAGGACACGGAGGATGAGAAATACGGCCAGTATCTGGAAGAATACACCCTCTCCTCGCTGGTGAAGAAGTATTCCGATTATATCCGCTACCCCATCCGCATGGAGATGGAAAAAAGCCGCCTCAAAGAGGGCAGCGAAAGCGACTATGAGCAATACAAGGAAGACGGCGTGCTCAACAGCATGACGCCCTTATGGAAAAAGAGCAAGGCCGAACTTACGGACCAGGATTACAACCAATTCTACATGGATAAATTCCACGATTTCGAGCAGCCGCTGCTGCGAATCCACACCAGCGTGGAGGGCGCGGTTTCCTACAACGCGCTGCTGTTCATCCCTAAACGGCCGCCCTATGATTTTTATTCCAAGGAATACAAACGAGGCTTACAGCTCTACACCAGCGGCGTGATGATCATGGACAAATGCGAGGATCTGCTGCCGGATTACTTCGGCTTTGTGCGGGGCCTGGTGGATTCGGCGGATCTTTCGCTGAATATCTCCCGGGAAATGCTCCAGCACGACCGCCAGCTGCAGGTGATCGCCAAAAACCTCAAAAAGAAGATTAAGGCCGAACTTCTTAACCTCTTGGAAACGGATCGGGAAGCCTACGAAGGCTTTTTCAAGGCCTTCGGCCTCACCCTCAAATACGGCCTCTACGCGGGCTTCGGCGCAAACAAGGAGCTGCTGGAGGACTTGGTTATGTTCCATTCCGCCAAGGAGGACAAGCTCCTTACCCTCAAGGAATACGTGGCTGCCATGCCCGAGGCGCAAACGGAAATCTATTACGCCTGCGCCGAAACCACCCAGCGGGCCATGAGCCTGCCGCAAACGGAGCTGGTGCGCGAAAAGGGCTACGACATCCTCTGCCTAGTGGATGATGTGGACGAATTCGCCCTTAAGATGCTGAACGCTTATCAGGAAAAGCCCTTCCGTTCCGTATCCGATAAGGATCTGAATCTTTCCACAGAAGAAGAAAAGCAGGCCTTCGCGGATAAGGAGAAGGAGCATGGCGGCCTGCTCACAGCCCTGCAAAAAGCGCTTGATGGCCAGGTCAAGGCCGTGCGGCTTTCCAGCAAGCTGAAGAACTCCCCGGTCTGCCTGGT
>CAZAZI010000278.1:0-2815 GCA_964489575.1 uncultured Oscillospiraceae bacterium
TCAAGAATGCCTTTGTTGATTGTGAGGATTCTTTTCTAAAACAATCATATCCCATTCATAGCTCATGCCGCATAGGCGTTCACTCAGCGCAAAAAGCCTATCTGTGTTTTCGCTTGTTACCTGCTTGCTATAAGCCGCTTTGCTTGATTGATAATAATAAAGTCCGTTCGGCGCATCTTCCTGCTCACATAAAAACGCATAGGTTTTTGCCGGAACAGAGGGACAGACGCCATAGCGCTTGCGAAGCGCCCAGATCAAGTTCACAAGACCGCCTGTTTGCTTGTTGCCAATATCCGTATGGACCAACCCGGGATCCACAACATAAGCATGAATTCCTACCTCCGCATAGCGGTCATTTAAGCCCTTTGCAAACAAAATATTGCACAGTTTGGATTGTTTATAAGCCGTCAGTGGGCGGTATCCGCGCCGCAGCATCACATCGTCCCAATGCATCTTGATTCCTTTGTGGGATTCGCTACCCGTCATAATGACCCGTCCCTTAGCCCTTTGGAGCAATGGGAGCAGCTCACGGGTAAGGAGAAACCCGGCGAGATGATTGAGGGCGAATTGCTGCTCATAGCCTTCGTCCGTGGTCATATACCGGCTTCGAACGCAGCCCGCATTGTTGATAAGAGCATATAATGCGCCATCACAGTTGTTATTGAGGAAAGATATAAGCGCATATGCGACTCGAAGCACCTCGCGTTGCTGCATAAGATCGGCTGCGAAGTAGTCGATACACGCGCCGGGATATTCGGATATAATAGCCGCCCTTGCCTTATCGCAGTTGGCTTTATTGCGGCCTATGCCAAGTACGTGGAATCCTTGCGCAGCGAGTATACGCGCGGTTTCAAGACCGATGCCTGAAGTAGCGCCGGTAATTATGACGGTTCTCATCTTTAATTGCCTCAATATGCGCCCGCATAGCCGAACCAGCCCCATACATGCCAGAATTCGATAGCACCGGCGGAAATCATGGATAGCATCAGTGCGAGCACGAAAAAGGCTGCGAACACCACAAATGCAATTAGAGTAACCGAACGGAACTTGCGGCGGGCCTTGGCCGAAAGCTGGGGATATATCGTGAGCGAGGGGAGAACAGCGCCACCGGAAGCGGCGGCCATGGCATTATGATGAAACCGGGCATATGAACGCATGAGCTGCCCTGTAAATGCCCAAAAGTAAAAGCAGCTTAGTGCTGTGAGCACAGCAAGCCCAGCAAAGGCGATACCTAAAATCGCAGCGGGCAGATACGGCATTGCCGGTATCAGCGCGTAAATATTCAGCCCGCTAATCAGGCATACGGATGTTGCCGCACAAGCTAGAGCAAATGCTGCCATCACCATGCCCCATGCTATCAACAGCGAATATAATACACCGACAAACAGATCTATAAAGGCAAGCCCTATAACGGTAATCAGCTTTTTGCCGCCGCCTTTTCTCGCAGCCGCGCCACTTTCAAACTGCGCTGCAAGCTGCGCCGGATCGCCCAGCTTTGCGGCTATCTCTTCCCCGGAAAAACCATCCGCCAGCTTAAACGCGAAATGCTGCTCATATTCGCTCATGATATCGGGGGTATCGGACACATTGTATTTTTAAGCGCATACGCAAGCTTATTCAAAAATTCATGCTTCGTCATTTTCGTTATCCTCCAAAAAGGTTGCAATTGTTTGTGCAAAGGCCAAATACGCCGCGCGGTCATTCTGATATGTTTCCCTCCCAAGGCTAGTCAGAGAATAATACTTGCGCGGCGGCCCCCCACTTTCCTCTTGCAAGTAGGTTGTAAGAAACCCGTCGCTTTTAAGCTTTCTTAAAATCGGATAGACTGTGCCGTCCGCGATCTCAATATGCTTTGCCAAGTATTCTGATATTTCATATCCATAGCGATCCCGCTTTTTCAGCAGCGAAAGCACGCATAGCTCCAGCACCCCTTTTTTATATTGTGTGTTCACGCGCCACCTCCTATTGCAACCCCACAGTAATAGTTACTGGTTACTACTATACTATAGCTAGTAGTTTCAGAATTGTCAACAGCGCTTTTTGATTGTTTGAAATATGTGGTTTAAAATATTGATCGTTTGCTTATATTTATGAGATGATATAATATTGGTCTTCCATACATGAGAAGAGAAAAGGCGCTGCAACAGCTATAACAATATAAACCACTGCTTAGCCACCGCATCGTGCTGCTACTAAAGCAAAAACAGGCTGGCATAAACCAACCTGTTTTTGTCGTTATGACCATTCGAGGGCCATTCGGAGTGGTGCCGGTGTTCATAACGACAAACGCGGGAAACCGTACAAAATAAGGTTTTTCGGCGCAAGCAAGAGAATATTACATCAAACACGATACAAGAAAGCTATAAGCCCGCTAAAAAGCGGGCTTATAGCTTTTTGTTAGTGTTGGGTTAAGATTTTCTGCATATCTTTTCATTTTGCCTTCTTAGGCTTGTATATCCAGATGGAGAGCGGATATTCATTTCCCGAAAAGATGAAAGGAAGACCATAACCAACCTCGAGCCGCTTCAGCCCAATTTGCCAGAAGAAGCAGCAGCAAAAAATGCACGCCCCATCCTATCACGATAACACCCCTCCACCATATGCCTCTACTCCATTCACAGCTGATCTGCTCGGCCCGTTCATCCCCTTCTATATATGGAAGAATACAGGTAGACAAATCAACTGCCTGTTCATCTTTATCTTTTACCCACGGCCATCTCCATGGCTTCTTCCAGAACCTGCCGCATGGTGCAAAGCGATCAAACAGCTTCCTGATTTCTGCACTATGCGCAGGATAACGATCTGCCAAACGATA
>CAZAZI010000279.1:0-2763 GCA_964489575.1 uncultured Oscillospiraceae bacterium
GGGGCGCAGATGCGGCTCATCCGCTCCCTGCCTAAGGATGCCTATCTCGATTCGGAAAGCGAGGCTTTGCTCGCCTCCATCGGCGCGCCCTTCAGCCTGCGCTATGATGGGGAGGAAGGCCAAGCCGTTTCGCAAACCCTGGCGGAAAGCTTGGGTGAATCTGCCGGCGGGCGGGAGACGGCCTATTCCGTTCGCGTAGACCTGTTCGGCCTGATCCCCGTGAAGCGCATGAGCTTCCATGCAGAGGATCAGATCTTAGTAATGCCCGGCGGGCAGTCCGTAGGGGTCACGCTCTATACTCAGGGCGCGCTGGTGGTGGGCCTTGGCAACTTTGAAAACGAAGCCGGGGAGAAGGTCTGCCCGGCGCAGGCCGCGGGCGTCAAGGTAGGGGATGTGATCCTTGCCATCGAGGGCGAGGAGGTGAAGGACGCCGGGCACTTGGTAACGCTATGCAACGAAACGCAGGGGGAGATCGACCTGACCCTTTCGCGGGATGGCCAGCGCCTTGGCGTCACCTTGCGGCCCGCAGCGGATGCGGCGGATGGCGTGCATAAAATGGGCATGTGGGTGCGGGATAGCACGGCGGGCATCGGCACGCTGAGCTTTTACTCCATGGCGAGCATGCGCTATGGCGCGCTGGGCCACCCTATCACGGATGTGGATACAGGATCCCTGCTTTCAGTGAAGGAGGGCACCATCATCCATTCCAGCGTGGTGGGCGTAGCCCAGGGAGCAAGCGGCCTGCCGGGTGAGATACGCGGTGCCTTCAGCAGCATGAGCCGCCGGCTGGGCACGCTGGATACCAACAGCCCCCTGGGCATCTACGGCCAGCTTTACGAACCGCTGGAGAA
Source organism: uncultured Oscillospiraceae bacterium (assembly GCA_964489575.1). Taxonomy (GTDB): domain Bacteria; phylum Bacillota; class Clostridia; order Christensenellales; family CAG-138; genus Pelethousia. The sequence goes on from CAZAZI010000279.1 coordinate 852, forward strand.
CCCGCTGTATCCAAACGGCGTGCTGCTTGCCTATCCGGAAGAAATCCACCCGGGCCCGGCTAAGCTTTTGACTACCGTAGACGCGGAAGGCGTGCAGGCATACGATTGCGAGATCATCAAAACCCACGCGCAGGATAGCGCGGAGGGCAAGGGCATGGTAATTGAGATCACCGATTCGGCGTTGATCGAAAAAACCGGGGGCATCGTGCAGGGCATGAGCGGCAGCCCCATTTTGCAGGACGGCAAGCTGGCCGGGGCCGTAACCCACGTATTTGTAAACGACCCGCTCAGGGGCTACTGCATATATGCCCATTGGATGTACGAGCTTTGCTGAGCATTGCGGACGGGTACGGATTCTGCTATACTAAGCTAGACCAAAGCATAAGATATCGCCTGCTGCCGGGAGCTTTTATGAAGCCGTATACCCTGCTCATTATCACGGATAATATTGAACTGCGAGAGAGACTGGAATCCTATTTCGGTTCCCTCTCTATTATTAAGCTGCTTCCCTCGGCTGTAGACGGTATGTCCGGCGTGGCCCAGGCACGCATTTTCGAGCCGGATCTGATGCTGCTGGATATGCTCATGCCCCGCATGGACGGCATCGCCGTGCTGCGCAGCCTCAGAGCCGAGAACCTTTGCCAGAACGCCCGCATCTTCGCCCTTTCTTCGATGAAGGGGGAGGAAGCCGTGCAACTGGGCGAGAGCCTGGGGGTAACCTATCAAATTCAAATGCCCACGGACGAGAGCCTCATCTTCAGCCGCATGATGGATTTCGCGCCGGATCGGGATGGTTCCTTGCAGCTTTACCGCGCCAGCATGCGGGAAAACGACCTGAATTTACAGATCGACCAGATCGTGACCTGCCTTTTGCGCCATATGGGCTGCCCTGTGAGCCTCACGGGCTATTACCAAGCCAAGACCGTAATCTCCTTTTGCGTGCGCAATATGGATAGATCCATCTGCCTCTCCCAGGAAGCCTACCCTTACGCCGCGCGTATCCACGGAGTAAACGTAAAGCAGATCGAGCGCAACATCCGTAATTTCATTGAGGTCACCTGGACGCGGGGCAACCTTAAGGCCCAGCACAAGATCTTCGGCAATACCATCGAGGCCGAGCGCAGCCGCCCCACCAATAAGGAATTCATCGCCAACATTACCGAATACACCGTTCGCCAGCTGCGCAAGCCTTCCTAATCCATGCATATCTTGGCGCATATTTACGTATATATGCTCCATGAATATACGATCCAGCCGTATCCAACAAATCGAAGGCCCCGTACAAGCGGCGGCCCGGCATCCTTATATTCTTCTTCTGTTGCTCTTTTATAGCGTGGCGGGCACGGCGGCGGGCGTATCCGCGGCGGGCCTGTTCGCGGCGGAGGCAGGGGGAGAACTGGCGGCCTTCTTTGACGCGCTGCCGGATGGCGGTTATCACGTGCTGCCGCCCCTTATCCGCGCGGCCGCGCTCAACCTGCTGCTCTATTGCTTGGCCTGCCTGCCGAGGCTCTGGCCGCCGCTCTTGCCCATAGGCGGGCTTTGCGTGTCGCTCAAGGGCTTTTGCCTGGGCTTTTCCCTGCGCTGCGTACTATCGGAGCTGGGCCTGTGGCGGGGGCTGGCGCTGGGCCTTCCGCTGTGCATCCTACCGGCGCTCTTTTGTCTAGCCGGCCTGGCCCTGCGCATGCTGGCGGATGCAAAGGAGAAGGCGGGCCTTTTGCAGGGCGGCTTGGCGTTGCGCTCCTTTGGCTACTTGGCCGTTTGCATCCTGCTCGAAAGCGCGGCCGCGCCGGTGGCGCTGCGGGCCTTCCTGCGCAAATGAATTGACGCGGGCTTTGACAAAATGATACAATTCACCCATGAGAACACCGCGTCTCAAATGCAAATAAAAGAAGGGATCACGGAATGCCGGAGC
>CAZAZI010000280.1:0-2755 GCA_964489575.1 uncultured Oscillospiraceae bacterium
TATCCAAGAGGCGAAAGGCCATGACGGCCCCGCTCTGGGCATGCTCCGCGCGGTTAACGATGTTGCCGATATCGTGCAGATACCCGGCGATCTCCGCCAAGTCCGCCTGGCGCCGGCTCCGGCCCAATTCCAGCAGGATGCGCCGGGCCTCTGCGGCCACCTTGCCCACATGGGCCAGGCTGTGCTCGGTATAGCCCAGGGTCAGCAGGCTTTCATCGGCTTTTTGGATATAGGCGCGGATGGCGGGGTCGTTTCGAACCTGCTCCGGCGTGATCATATGATTTCCCCCATGGCCCGGGGCTTGGCGTAACGCTCCACCTCGGCGTAGGCTTTTTCAATATCGATGGTGGCGAATGCCCCATCCTCATAGAGGATGCGGCCCTGGACCATCGTCAATCGCACGCTGCGGCCCGTTGCGCTGTAAACCACGGCCCCAAAAGGATCGTAGCTGGGCCGGGTGGTGGGGTGATCCATATCGAGCAAAATCAGATCCGCCCGTAGACCCTCGGCCACTTGGCCGATATCCGGCCGGCCCTGGGCCTTGGCTCCGTTGACCGTGGCCATTTTCAGCGCCTCATAGGCGGAAAGGGCGGTGGGGTCCAGCGCTTTGCCCTTGGCCAGCAGGGCGGCCAGCTTGATTTCCTCAAACAGATCATGGGTGTTGTTGGAGCAGCAGCCGTCCGTGCCCAGGGCCACGTTGACGCCAGCCCCGCGCAGAGCCGCCAGATCCGCCGCGCCGCTGCCCAGCTTGAGGTTGCTTACAGGGCAATGGGCCGCGCTCACGCCCTTTTCGGCCAAGAGGGCCATATCCGCCGCTTCCAGCCAAACGCAATGGGCCGCCGTGGCCCGTCCCTCGAACACGCCCTGCCCGGCCAAAGCCTGTGCGGCCGTTTTGCCCCCATGGCGCTGCTTGGCTTCCTCGTGCTCCGCGCGGGTTTCGCTCAGGTGCACCTGTAGGCCCAGGCCGTGCTTTTGCGCCAGTTCCGCCACCATGCGCCAAACGCGGGGCTGCGAGGTATATTCCGCGTGGATGGAAACCTCGGCCCGTATGAGATCATCGCCTGCGCCGTGAAAATCGCGAATCAAGGATTCGGTCTCCCGCAGGGCACGGTCGTTTTCCGGCGACCAATCCGGCCCAAGGGCCACCACCGCATTGCAGAGGGAAGCCCGCATGCCGGTTTCCAGCGCCAAGGCGGCGATGGCCGGCTCGAAATAATACATATCGCTGACGCTGGTGGTGCCGGTGCAAAGCTGCTCGGCAAAGCCCAGCAGCGCCCCGGCGCGAACGGCCCGCTCATCCAGACGCGCCTCGGCGGGAAACACCTTGTCGAAAAGCCAGGTGTGCAGCGGATAATCATCCGCATAGCCGCGCAGGATGCACATGGGCGTGTGCGCGTGGGCATTGACCAGGCCGGGCATGAGGATCTGGCCCGTGCAGTCGATGCGGCGCTTGGCTTGCGCCCCTTCGGGCAGCGCGCCCACCAGCGTGATGCGGCCGTCCCGCACGCCCACGCAGCCCTTGATCAGCCGCTGTTCCTCCCGCATGGTGAGGATAGCAGCGTTCTCAAAGAGGGTATCGTAGCCGCGGCCCATATCAGAGCGCCTCCAAGAAGGCGGTCATCAGCTTTTGGAATTTTGCGCCCGCGGCATTGGCCGCATCCACCACGGCCTGGCCGGAAAGCGGCTCGTCCACCATGCCGGCGGCCATGTTGGTCACCAGGGAAACGCCCAGGATGCGCATGCCGCAATGGTTGGCGGCGATCGCCTCCGGCACGGTGCTCATGCCCACGGCGTCGCCCCCCAGGGCACGGATGGCCCGGATTTCCGCCGGGGTTTCATATTGCGGGCCCGGCATATAGAAATACACGCCTTCGGCCACATCCTCGCCCAAGCTTTCCGCTACCTGCCGGAACTTCATACGCAAGGTTGGATCGAACACATAGGTCATATCCGGGAAGCGGGGGCCGAATTCGTCAAAATTGGGCCCCATCAGGGGGCTGCCAAGGGAGAATTTGATGTAATCCCTGATCAGCACCAGCTTGCCGCCCACATAATCCGGGTTCACGCCCCCGGCGGCGTTGGTTACGACGAGGGTTTCAATGCCCAGCAGCCGCGCTACCCGCACTGGATAGGCCACCTCTTCCATGGTGTGGCCCTCGTAGGGATGGAGACGGCCCTGCATCAGCAGGGCGCGTTTGCCGCCCAGGACGCCCGCCACAAAGCGGCCCGCGTGGCCCATTGCCGTGCTCTTTTTGAAATAGGGGATCTCCCCATAGGGAATATAGGCGGGGTTTTGCACCTGCTCCGCCAGGCCGCCCAGGCCGCTGCCCAGAATGAGCAGCACCTCCGGCCTAAAGCCGCCTAAGGCCTTTTGAATATAGTCCGCGCTTTCGCGGTATTGCGCCATGGTAAACATACGTGCGCTCCTTTCTATCCGAGTCCTTTTTATCATACAATATTTGCCCTGCCATTGCCACGCCCAGCATGTAAAAACGAGGTAAAAACAAGCATGCCTTGCGGCCGGCCGTGTTTCGTGGGATAATAAAACCAACGATATAGCTATATTTTTCAGATAATGGAGGATGTTTCATGAGCACCATCCGAGACGGTTCCCTAGCCCCGGCGGGCCGCCGGCGCATCCAATGGGTGCGGGAATTCATGCCCGTGCTGGCCGGCATTGAGGCGGATTTTCAAAAAGCCAAGCCTTTCGAGGGCCTGCGCATCGCCGTATGCGTGCATATGGAGGCCAAAACGG
>CAZAZI010000281.1:0-2745 GCA_964489575.1 uncultured Oscillospiraceae bacterium
GCATTGCTTCGCGAATGTGGGAAACAAAGGTGTAGCTTATGCCGGGCAGGCTGGGTAGGGCGTCGCTTTTGGGCAGCACGATGCGGGAAAAGCCCAGGCGGGCGCATTCCTGCACGCGCTTATCCAGCCGGCTCACGGGGCGTATTTCACCGGTAAGGGAGATTTCGCCCAGGAGGGCCGTATGAGCGGGGAGAGGCAGGTCGGAAAGGGAGGAGGCGATGCACAGGGCGATGGCCAGGTCCGCGCTGCGTTCGTCGAGGCGCAGGCCGCCAACCACGTTGGTATATACGTCTTTATCGTAAAGTTTAAGACCGGCCTTTTTTTCGAGAACTGCCAAAAGGAGCACCAAACGATTGGCGTCCATACCAGCGGCCATGCGGCGGGGATTGCTGAAGGCGGAGGGGCTTAAGAGGGCCTGCACCTCGGCCAGGATGGGCCGGGTGCCCTCCATGGCGCAGGTTACGGCGCAGCCCGGGGCTTCCGCGCCGGTAAGGAAGAGAGCGGAAGGGTCCGCCACCTCGGCCATGCCGGTGGAACGCATCTCGAACACGCCGATCTCATCCGTGGAGCCGAAACGGTTTTTTACCGCCCTAAGCAGGCGGTAGGCGTCGTGCCGCTCACCCTCGAAATAGAGCACCGTATCCACCATGTGCTCCAGGATACGCGGCCCGGCAAGGGAACCTTCCTTCGTAACATGGCCCACGATGAAAACGGCGCAGCCCGTGGTTTTGGCGAGGCGGGTCAAAAGGGCCGTGGCCTCGCGCACCTGGCTCACGCTGCCGGTGACGCCCGCGCACTCGGGGCAATACATGGTTTGGATGGAATCGATGATCATATATCCGGGCTTGAGGCGAGCCGCCTCCGCCTGGATCAGGGAAAGGTCGGTTTCAGCCAAAAGCAGCATATCGCCGCCCACGCCCAGCCGCTCCGCGCGCAGCTTAAGCTGGGCCGCGCTCTCTTCGCCCGTAATATAAAGCACTGGCGCGCGCAGCGCTAAGCTGGCCGCGGCCTGCATGAGCAGGGTGGATTTGCCGATGCCCGGGTCGCCGCCCAGGAGGATGGTGGAGCCGGCCACCACGCCGCCTTGGCCCTCGGCCGAGACCCCCAGCACCCGATCCAGCTCGCCGATGCCCGTGGAGGTGCGCCGTGCGCCCTCCGCAGCCACCTCCCTAAGGGGCAGGGCCTGGGCCTGGCCCGCAAAAGCCGCCCGGGAGGCGGGGGCCAGCACCTTTTCTTCGACAAGGGTATTCCAGCTGCCGCAAGCCGGGCACTTGCCCAGCCACTTGCCGCTTTCATAGCCGCACTCGCCGCAAAGAAAGATGGTTTTTGCCTGCTTGGCCATGGCGCGTCCTTTCAGAATAGGATGGTTGTGGATTAGGGGATGGCGACGAACTTGACGATATCACGCTCGCGGGTGGTCACGTCCATCCAAAATACGTAATCGTCGCTCACGCCCAGGAACTGGGCGTATTCATAATCGTGGGTCAGGCGGTAGATGCTCTTGGTTTCGAACATATATACATAAACGGATTCGCCCCGGGAATAGGCTACGAAGTCCGAACCCATACCAAAATCCACCACAGCGCTGTCCAGCAGCTCGGGCGTGCCGGTGAGGCTCCGCACGGCGTAAAGCTGGGTAGCGTTGCCGTGCACATCCGAGAGCCAGGCCGTATACGCGCCGGTGCTCTTGGGATCGTGCACAAAGGTGCCGGGGGTATAGCTGCTGATGATAGAGGAACTCAGGTCGATATAGTTGATGCTGGAGATATCCGATTCACCCTCAGCCGTGGCGGAATCCGCCCAAAGAAGCCGACCCTTGTAGAGGCTGGGCTTGCTTTGGCCGTATACGGTACCGGGGAACATTTCAACCACCGTGCTTTCCATGGTAGCCAGGTCGCAAACGAAGAGCTTTTCCCGTTTGGAGCCCGTGCGATCCATAAATGCCACGTGATCGCCATCGAGCATGGGCTCGGGTTGGCCTGTATAGATATCCTTGATCTTTGTAGGCTTGAGGGGGCTGGCCGTGAGATCTACTGCCATCAGCGCGCCGCCGCCGTCTATCTTGGCGTCCAGGTATACCAGCCACTTATCGTTGAATTTGGGAAACATGAAGTGAGCGTTCTGCGGGGAGAGGGAAAGGAGCTCCGAGGTGCGGGCCGCCGGGTCAAACCAACACATCTGCTGCATATGAACCCGGTTGTTGTCCGCCTGAATGGCCTTGCCCGCGCAGATGATAATCTTGCTATTATACACGAAGGGATCGGATAGCCATTTATATTCTGCGGGGAGATCTAGCACCACCTCCTGCGTATGCTCTGTGGCGTTGAAATAGGTAATGGGGTGCGGCGTGGGGGTGGGGCGGGGGGTAGGCGCGGGGGTGGCATCGGGCAGAAAGGGCGGTTTATAATCGAATTCAAACCACTCCGCAGCCTTGGGCAGCGCCAGAAAGAGCACCAGCGCGACAGCGGCCAAAATGAGCAAAATGGCCCCGCAGATGAGCAGGAAAGGCCACCAATTGCTTTGTTTAATGCTCCGGCGGCGGCGGATTTTACGCCCACGCCGGCCAAAAAGCTGTCGCTTCATGCCAATACCTCGTACAATATTGTTTTTATTATAGCATACGGCGCTATGCCCCAGCAATGCGCCGCCGCTTTTTTTACAAAAGGCCTAAGCCCGGGCCGCTCACAACAATAATAAACAAAAAGTAACGCAATACTTGACTTTCGCACGCAAAGATGGTTTAAT
>CAZAZI010000282.1:0-2741 GCA_964489575.1 uncultured Oscillospiraceae bacterium
CTCACCGCCCAGGGCATCGGCATCATCTATATTTCCCACAGGCTGCAGGAGATCCCCATCATAGGGGACCGCATTACCATCCTTCGGGATGGCAAGTTCATCGCCACGCGCGGCGTGAACGAGATCGCTACGGACGAAATGGTCAAATTAATGGTGGGCCGTGAGATTGCCGATCTTTATAAGCGCCAGCGGCAGGCTCCCGGCGAGATGGCGCTCAAGGTGGAGCACCTTTACGCGGCCAAGGAAAGGCTGGAGGATATAAGCCTGGAGATGCGCCGGGGCGAGATCATCGGCCTGGCCGGGCTGGTAGGCGCGGGTAGAACGGAGCTGGCGCGCACGCTCTTCCATGTGGACCCTTATGAATGCGGCAAAATCTACCTTTTAGGCAAGGAAGTCGATAAAAAGCTCACGCCGCACCAGGTGATTGAGCGCGGCCTTTCGCTGCTGCCGGAGGACCGCAAGCGCCAGGGCCTTTCGCTGATCCTCTCCGTGGCGCAAAACATCGTGATGGCCAGCATGGATAAGCTCGAGCCCTACGGCTGGATTCGCGCCAAGGCGGAGAACCAGTTCGTAGACCGCTACATCAAGGACATCAACATCATTACCCCCTCGCGGGATCAGCTGGCCCGCAACCTTTCGGGCGGGAACCAACAAAAGGTCGTACTGGCAAAATGGCTGGCCACCAAGGCGGATGTGATCATCTTTGACGAGCCGACGCGGGGCATCGACGTAGGCGCCAAGGGCGAGATCTACGCCCTGATGAACGAATTAGTCAAGGAAGGAAAGGCCATTCTGATGATCTCCTCCGAGCTTCCGGAGATCATCGGCATGAGCGATCGAATATATGTTATGCGCAACAGACGGATCGTAAAAGAGCTCAGCAGCAGCGAAGCCACCCAGGAGCTGATCATCTCTTACGCAATGGAAGGCGCCATGGCAGAGGAGCGGCAAAATGGATAAAGTCGGCAGCATATTCAAACGCATCCCCATTGTGACCTGGTTCATTCTGCTTTTGATCATGGCGTTCAGCTTTGTATCCAAGCAGTATCTGACCACGCGCAATCTGCTGATCCTGCTCCAGCAAGGGTCTGTGCTATTGGTCGTATCCGCCGCGGCCACCTTTGTAATCATTAGCGGCGGCCTGGATCTCTCGCTGGGCGGGGTCCTTACACTCTCCGGCATTACGGTGGCGCTGGCCCTGGGCGCGGGCGCCCCCATTCCAGCCGCGTTCCTCATCGGCGCGCTCACGGGCTTCGCCTGCGGCGCGCTCAACGGCCTGCTGATCTCCTATTGCGGCTTGCAGCCCTTTATTGTGACGTTGGGCACGCAGGGCGTATTTTACGGCTTTTCCCTGGTGCTTACGGATAAGATCGGCATTATCGTTTCCAACGAATCCTTCATTTTCCTGGGCAGCCTGGTAAACCGCACCATCCCCATGGCGGCGATCTGCTGCTTCCTGCTCTATATCGGGGCGATTGTGATCCAGGATCACACCAGGTTTGGCCGCTACCTCTTTGCCATCGGCGGCAACTATGAGGGCGCGCGCCTCTCCGGCATCAACATTGCCCTGTGGAAATGGCTCGTCTATGCCTTTGCCGGCCTGCTTACCGGCCTGGCCGCGGTCATCCTGGTGGCGCGGCTGGAGGTGGCGGACCCCCTCGTGGGCACCAAGTGGGAATTCGAGGCCATCGCCGCCACCATCTTGGGCGGCACCAGCCTCAACATCGGCAAGGGCGATGTGAAGGGCACCATTATCGGCGTGGCGCTGCTCACCGTGATCCGTAGCGGGCTCAACGTAATCCGCATCCCTTCCCTCTGGCAGCCCGCCATTATCGGCCTTGTTATTATCATGGCGATCGTTTTCCAAGTGAGCGTCGCGTCCAAGGAGGTTAAAAAATGAGCGGCAAAACCAACACCAAGCCTTTACGCCTCTCGGTAGACGCGCTGCCTGCGCTCAGCAGGCTCTTCGTCTTGCTGGCGATCCTCTTATTGGGCTATTGGGCGGACGAATCCTTTTTCACCCTTCGCAACATCAGCAACAACCTGACCAACGCCAGCATCCTGATCGTGCTGGGCATCGCCCAAACCATCACCATCATCACCAACGGGCCGGATCTATCCTCCGGCTCCATCATGACCATCTGCGCGGTGGTGGCGGCCATTTTGATCAAACAGTTCCAGGTGCATTTTGTGCTGGCCATCCTGGCCGCTCTGGCGCTGGGCGGCTTGCTGGGCGCGCTGAACGGCTATATGATCGCCTACGTGGGCATCCCCTCCTTCATCTCTACCTATGGGCTGCAATGGGCCGTGTTCGGCTTTGCCTATGTGATCTTGCAAGGCTATGTGCTCTACGATTTTGACACAGCCTTCCGCTTCATCGGCAACGGCGCCCTCTTCGGCTTTTTGCAGATGCCCATCGTTACCATGGTGATATTGGTTACCCTGGGTACGCTCCTGCTCAAGAAGACCAACTTCGGCAGGCGATGCTACGCGGTGGGTTCCAATCGCGAATGCGCCATGATGTCCGGCATCAACACCAAGGGCGTGATCATGCGGGCCTTCATTCTCAGCGGCATGCTCTCGGCCTTTGCGGGCATCCTTTTCGTGGCTCGCATGAACTCCGTGCAATCCGATTTGGGCAACGCCTACCTGCTGCCCGTTCTGGCCACCGTCTACATGGGCGGCACCAGCGCGGCGGGCGGCTCGGGCAGCATATTGGGCACGGTGGTGGGCGCGCTGGA
>CAZAZI010000283.1:0-447 GCA_964489575.1 uncultured Oscillospiraceae bacterium
CTCTGTTTGCTGTTTCTTTTATAGTTAAACGAGTTTTTTCTAAATTTTCTTCATTCATTAAAAGTGATACGTAAAAATCACTAAAATAACTGCCATTAGATTTGAAATATTCTTCACAAGCGTTTACTTCTCTATCTGTCGCAATTTCAAGTGGAATAATGTTGTTTAATATTTTCAATTCGCTTAATTTCATTCCTGTAGAAATTTCTGCGATTTTTAGCGGGGAAAAAGTTGCAGTAGCAACATTACAAAATTGACAAGTTTCAAAGTCAATAAACGACTCTGCTGATTCTTTATCTCGAAAAAGCAGCAGGTTTTTAATATTATTATCATAAGAAAAAGAAAGTAATGGAACAAGCCTTTGGCACATATTTACTTCAATTCCTGATATAACAAGCCTTTGGTACAAACTTACTTCAATTCCTGATATATATTTGTTATTATTTT
>CAZAZI010000283.1:457-2728 GCA_964489575.1 uncultured Oscillospiraceae bacterium
AAGCAGCAGGTTTTTAATATTATTATCATAAGAAAAAGAAAGTAATGGAACAAGTCCTGATATAACAGTTCCTGATATAACAAGCCTTTGGCACAGGCACAAATTTACTTCAATTCCTGATATATATTTGTTATTATTTTCATTCAGTAAACAATATAAAATATTATTATTCATTTTTTTTATTCTTCTTCTTTATTCGCTCTGTAAAATAGGTCGCATGGATAACAAAATAAACGGTGATTATTATTTAAATCCATTTCTGCCATGTCTTTTATTGTGAAAACCTTTTTATCTAACAAACCACTTTTATTGTGGTGCAAAAGAGCATGGTAAAGGCCGCTTTTATCTTCAGAGATAAAATATTCTCTTCCAGCATCAACAAAAGAACAATTTATAACATCATAACTAAGGACATCATTTAAAATATCTAGGTTTACGTTTTTTTCTACAAAAACTTCCGTTGCTTTTATGTTAAGCCAATGTCCAACTGCGGTGTCACACAAAGACAATACATAAGATATAAGCGAAATAGCAGCCGATTCGTTACGAAAAACTTTAAAGTCTCCGGTTTCTTCTTCATAAGAAAAAGCAATATTTGTAAATAAACCTTTTGAGTTTACGCTGTCTTCTTTCCCAATTATTTCTGATATGCGTTTATTATTATTTCCATTTACTAAACAATATACAGCAATTTTTTCATCATTCATTTTTTTTACCATTCATTTCATAAAATAAATCACATGGGTAATATAAAGGAGGTGTTCTAAAAAAATACGAATCATAACAAAAATTTAATGAATCTTTTATTGTAAAAAACGATTTTTTCATGTAGGAAGTAGTTAGTTAAGAGAAAAACATAGAATCCAATAGTTCCGCCTAATTTTCTGCCAACCCCATCAAATACAAAATACTCTTCGCCAATTTCAACTTCACCTATTTGTTTAATTTTCGCATAATCGATACTGTTCATTATTTTTAAATTATCAACTTTTAATAAACACAAAACTTCTTCTACTGAAACAAAGTGATTATAACGAAATATATATTGATTTTCTACAAAAGAAGTAGCTGAATATTTGAAATACTTTGTCTTAGCAAGAGACCTTGCTTTGATGCTGTTTTTTGTAACAGCAATAACTACTTCATTTGAAGAATCACGAATATCAGATACAAGATATGCTTTCATTTTTGATTTCCTTTTTAAAATTTTCTCATTTCAATAAGAATCTCTTCAAATTCTGAAATAAGATTTCTGATTGTTTCTTTTGTCTTTTCATGAATAATCATCTTTGGAAGTTCAGACTCAAACCACTCAGTTACAGAGCCTCCTTTCTGAAAGCTCATAGCTGTCCAGTCACAAAGCATCTCTACTACATAGCACATAGGGATCGGAATAGCTTCATTCTCTATCTTCTTTGGAAGTACCCAATATTGCCAATGATGAGGATTTGATTTTTGATGATGATTCCACGCCATTGAGAATTCTTTTTTATCAGAGGTTTCTCCGTCTATAGGAAAAAACTCTTTTCTATAAGGTTCAAATTCTTCATCGCCATATTTTGAAAGATCATGATTATAAATATTTTTTGAGAGAATAGAAATTTCATCCTCAGAAAAAACTTTTGAATCATCAGTTTTGAGCCAAAATTTAAATACTGTAGAAACATTATTTCGATGTTCTCTTATGTATTTTTTATATTCTGATACTTTATCCATCTATATTTCTCCTGTTATTTTAAGTATACTTAATTATTTTCAATAATTTCTAAAGAATAGTTAGAATATCTGCAAATTTTTATTTTCACTGAAAAGCTTTCATATTCTCAGAATAGAATTTATCCCAATTTCCAAATTCATAGAATTTTCTTTCGTCTGTCTTAGAGTTGATAGCTACATAAATACCTACAACTTCCTTATAGAAAGTTTCAATCATAAAGATTTTTGATCTCTTATAGGAGCCATCTCCCTCGAGAATTTGCTTACTGTCAAAAAGATCCCAGCTCCATTGACATAGAGTATCAAAAAATTTCTTTTCAGAAATCTCGATAGAATCTTTTGGTCTTCGATTAAAGTGTTCTTCATAATCCATTGGAAAATCTTTTTTCTCTAGTCTTTCAAGTTTATACATTTTACTCTCTTCCTTTTATTTCTGGATAAAGTTCATATACAAAATCAGATTGCCAATATTCTTTTGTATCAATATCCATTACAGTCAATTTTCCATTCCATCCACCACCTTGATCTAGCATAAATATATTTTTAAAAATGACT
>CAZAZI010000284.1:0-2699 GCA_964489575.1 uncultured Oscillospiraceae bacterium
TGCCCCGCAAGGCCATGCTGCCAAGGAACACCGTGGTGATGCCGCCGATCATCCACTTGGCAAAGGATTTGATTGCCGCGGCCATATGGTCGAGCTGCTTGCGGCCCGTGAGCGCGCCGACGATATGCAGCACCCCGGCGCTCATGACGGCGGGCAGGAGCAGGCCCTGTACGGTTTTGGCCACCGTGCCGCTCAAAAAGATGAACAGAGGCTGGGCCATGCCAGCCGAGGCCGTGGCTCCCACCGCAGAGAGCAGCGTCGTCAACAGGGGCGCGAAGGCTTCCAACAATTTGCAAATATCACCGATGGCCCCGGCGGCCAAGGTAAGCTGGGCGGCCATTACGCCGCTGAGTACGGCCACGCACACCCCATAGCAGAGGAAGGAGGCGATCTCCTTCACGCCCCCCTGGCCTTCGCCCAGGAGCGCATCCAAGAGGCCAATTAAAAGGGCCACGCCTATCACCGTAGCCAGGCTGGCGATGCCTTGGCGCACGGCGGCCACGGCCGCCTCCCACAGTCCTTGTAGCAGGTTCTCACCAATATCGCCCTGGCCCAGCGCGTAGCTTGCGATCAGCTCCCCTGCGCTCTCATAGCCCCAGAGGGCGCGCACCTCGGGCGGCAGGCCAGCGTAACTTTGCTGCCACTCGCTAAGGTCATAGCCGTTTAACGTGACGCGCAGGGTATCTTCCAGCTCCTCCTCCAGTGCGTGGGCCGTTGCGGGGATGAGCAGCAACGCGGCCAGCACGAGCAGCAGAGCAAGCCGCCGCCTCATGGCGCTTGCTGCAAAAGGCCGCTCAAAAGGCTTAATACGGCCAGCAGGGCGGGCAGGGCGGCGGCTACGATCAGCACCCTGCCCGCCAATTCCACTTTAGAGGCGATGGCGCTTTCCCCCGCATCCCGGCAGGCCTCGGCCGCGAATTGCACCACATAGGATATGCCGATCACCTTGAATACAAGCTTCAACTGCGCAGCCCCCAGCCCGAAACGGCCGGCTACGCCATCCACGGCCGCACGGATGGCGGCGATATCCGAAAGGGCGTAGGCCAAAAGGAACAGGCAGGCGGCTACGCTTAGCTGCAGCGCCATTTCGGGCCTATAGGCGCGCAGTACCACCGCGGCCGATACGGCAAGGAGGGCGATCCCGGCCAGCTTAAAGGCAGTCATGGCTAGTAAAGGCCGAAGATCCGCTTCACCTCATTAAAGAGGGAGCCGATCTCGCCAACGACCAGGCCCAGCACGATAATAAGGCCCATCAGGGCCGTGAGCATAGCGATATCCTCCCGGCCCGTTTGCTTGAGCAGCTGGCAGATCACCGCCACCAGTATGCCGATCCCCGCGATTTTGAGTATAATATCGATGCCCATGTCGTTCCGTACCCTTCTTAGATTATGAAAATGGCTACGGCCAGGCCCAGCAACAGCCCAAGCGTGCCATAAAGATCGCCCTTGCGCGCCTGCTCCTGCCGCAGGTCGTCCCGCCGCCTCTCCGCCTCACGCAGAATATAAGTTGCCGACTGCCTGCGGCTTTCGACATCCGGTGCGGATAGCGCCTCGCCAAGCCCCAGGAGTAGGCTGCGATCCTCCGGCGTGAGGCCATAGGGCGGGCATGTATCCAGCGCTTCCCGCCAGGCCGCCTCGGCGCTCATTTGCTCTAAATTCTCCGCGAAAGCGGCCCATAGGGGCGAAAGCAGCGCGCCCCGCGCGCCCAAGGCCCCAGCCAAGCGGCTCAATGGCAGGGCCTCATAATCCATGCGCAAAAGCAGCTGAGGCACCTCTTCTACAAAGGCGGATAGGGCGGCGGCCCGGGCGGAAAAGGCATAGGCTTTTGCATAGCCCAGGAAGGTGAAGAGGGCCAGCAGGCCCAGGGCGAGAAAGGGCCTCATGTGCTTTCCTCCGCTCCGTATACCAGCGCTAAGGTAGGCGCGGCCCCGGCTGCCCGCTTAAGGGAGACTACCCGCTGGAAGCAGCCGGCTTCCACCAAAGCATAAATTTCCCGCCGCCGCCGCAAATCTTCCATAGAGGATGCATGCGCGCTAGCCAGCACCCGCACCCCGCACCCCGCGGCATCCAGCACGGCCCGCGCATCTTCCGCGCCGCAAAGCTCATCCGTCACCAGCACCTGCGGGGCCATACCCCTAAGCATCAGCTGCAAAGCGCGGGCCTTTTTGCAGCCTTCCAGCACATCCGTACAGGGCCCAACATCCAGCGTGGGCACGCCGCCCTCGCAGCCTGCTAATTCCCGCCGCTCATCCGCGATGCAGACCGCAGCCCCCCGCTCGGAAAGCTGGCGGGCCGCATCCCGCAAAAGCGTGGTCTTGCCCGCGCCGGGCGGGGAGATCAGCAGGGCGCTTTTCGGCCCATCCGCTCCCCACAAAAGGGGCATTAGCCCATCGGCGCAGCCGGGGATCTGCCGGGCCAGGCGTATGTTGAAGCCGGTGGGAGCCACCAGGCGCGGCCCAGCCTCTCCCCCAGCCATGCGGCCCGCAAGGCCCACCCGAAAGCCGCCCGGCAGCGTCATATAGCAAGCTGCCAGCTCCTCGCTGTAGGCATAAAGGGATTGGCGGCAAAGCCGCAGAAGCAGCTGGCGGCAATCCTCGGCGTTCGGCGTCCAACCCAGGATGCGGCAGCTTCCGCCCATAAGCCGGGTGGGCCTGCCCACCCGGATGCGCAGCTCTTCCGCCCCCGCAAGGCCCCATGTCC
>CAZAZI010000285.1:0-2692 GCA_964489575.1 uncultured Oscillospiraceae bacterium
CGCCGATACGGGCGATGATGGTTTCCTCCCCGGAGCCGCCCACCAGGCGGTCAATGTTGGCGCGCACGGTAACCCTGGCCTTTGCCCTCAGCTCAATGCCATCCTTGGCGATGGCGGCGATCACCGGCGTTTCGATCACCTTGGGGTTAACGCTCATCTGCACGGCGTTGAGCACATCGCGGCCCGCCAGGTCGATGGCGCAGGCCCGCTCAAAATCCAGCGGGATGCCCGCGCGCTGCGCTGCGATGAGGGCGTTGACCACCCGGTCCACATTGCCGCCGGCCAGGTAATGGGCCTCGAGTTTATTGAGGTTAATGGTGAGGCCGGCCTTAGTAGCCTTGATCATGGGGTTGATGATGCGGCTGGGCACCACCTTGCGGATGCGCATGGCCACCAGTTGGAAAAGGCCCACCCGCACGCCCGAAGCCGTGGAGGAGATCCACAGGCCTATGGGCACGAAGCTGAAGAAGATAGCAAGGGCTACGATGATAATCACGATGAGGAAAATGGAAAAGAAGAATTCCATGGGTTAGCCTCCTTAATGTATTATAATTTTTGAGGTTGTGCTTATAGCGCGCGCACCAGCACCCGCAGGCCCTCGACCCGCTCAATGCGAACCCGCGCGCCCTTGGGGATAAATTCGCCGCTGCTGCTCACATCCAGCCGCAGGCCGTCGAATTCCGCCATGCCGCTGGGACGCAGGGCGGAAAGGCTCACGCCCTCGCGGCCGACCAGCGCTTGCATCTGCGCATCCCCCAAGGAGGTGGATTCGGCCTCGATGCGCTCCTTGAGCACGATGGGCGTGCGGGAGAGCGCGCCCCGGCTCATGGAGCGAAAAACGATGACTGCGGCGATAATCAGGGGTACGAGGATCAGCAGCAGGGTAATGAGGGCCGTTTGCAGGGAATCTGCCCGCAGCACCACCGCTGCCAGCAGGAAAAGCGCGCCCAGCGCGCCGGGCACGCTCATGCCGGGCGTAAACATTTCGTACGTCATGAGCAGCGCGCCCACGATCAGGCAAACGATAGCCGGCAATTGCCAGCCCAGCAGATATTCCATAACCATACCAAAGCGCCTCCTTTCAAAAGACGGAGATTCAAGCGCCGCGCCGCTATCTTACTATATTATAGCGCGGCCAGGGGAAAAGGATGTGGCGCGGGCGCCGCATTTACTAAAACAAGGGGAAGATGTGCGCGTTGAACCAGGCGGAAAACCCCGAACCTTCGCCCGCGGCGGCGGGCGAAGGCCCGCCGGAAGCCAGCATCACGACCAATATCACCACCAGTACCACCACGAGCAGCGAAAGGCCCATCACGAGCAGCGCGGAGCCGGGGGATACCCGCTCCTGCGGCCGCGGGGCAGCCTTTTTATGCTTCTCCCACGCCGGCAGGTTGGAGATCGCCTCTTCCTCCGCATCTGGCGCTCCGGCCCTGGGGCGGGCCGCAGGAGCGGGCCCGGTCTGGGCAGGTGCGGCTGGGACAGGTGCGGCCCGGATAGATGCGGCCTGGATGGGTGCGGCTTGGGCGGGTACGGGCTGGGCAGTCTGCGGGGCGGATACCTGCGCCTCGGCCGCGGAAGGAGCCGGGGCGGCCTGCGGCGCGGGCGCTTCCGCCTGCGCGGGGGCTGCGACCTGGCGGTTATAGAAGGCGCTCTCATCGCAGCAGTCATCCGTGATGCGCAGCACCAAAGCCTTGTTGGGCTCCACGCCCGCCTCATAGGAGCGTTTGAGCAGCTCCATGGCGCGGCGGGTGGCCTCGCGGGCGCGTTCCTCGCTGCCCGTGTTACGCAGCGCCCGGTCATAGGCCGGGCCTATGTATTGTTTGAGTATGGCCCTTAGGGCCTCGGAATCCGGCGGCATGCCGCATCCTCCTATGTAAAACTATCGCTCGATTGCATAATCGGCTATTTATCTACCTTAAAGTATAAGCGAAAATGGCCGCCGCCGCAATGCATTTGCCAAGGATTGGCGGCATAGCCTGCTATATGTGGTATGGATGGGAAATAAAGCGGGCCCTGGCGCTGCTATTGGCCGCCTGCCTGGCGCTCTGCCTGCTGGTGGCCGCCCTGCGGGGCTGCCGCCTGGCGTGCCGGCGGGAAGAAAGGCAGGATGAGGAAAGCCTGCTGGTCTATCTGCACGCGGAGGACCGGGTGGTTTCCATGGCGATGGATGCATATCTTTACGGCGTGGTAGGGGGCGAAATGCCCGCCTCTTTCCCCCTGGAAGCGCTGAAAGCCCAGGCTGTGGCGGCCCGCACCTACACCGTGCGGCGGATGGCCGCTTTGGGCGGCAAGCCCTGCGGCCGGGGCGGGGCGGATGTTTGCACGGACAGCGCCTGCTGCCAGAGCTATAAAAGCCCGGAGGCCCTGGCCGAGCGCTGGGGCAGCGAAGCCAAGCGCAACGCGGATAAGCTTAAGGAGGCCGTGGCCGCCACCCACGGCGTGATCGCCGTATACGAGGGGGAGCCTATTGAGGCCCTTTATCACAGCACCGCCGGGGACCGTACGGAGGATGCGCAGAATGTTTTTGCGGCCGCCTTACCTTATCTGGTGGGGGTGGAGAGCCCGGGCGAACAGGACGCCGTTCATTATACGGACGAGGCGCGCTTTGGCCGCAGGGCCTTCGTCAAGGCCGTAAACAAAAAATGGCCCAAGGCCAAGCTGAAAGAGAGCAAGCTGGAAAGCCAGGTAGAGG
>CAZAZI010000286.1:0-2669 GCA_964489575.1 uncultured Oscillospiraceae bacterium
ATATGGCGATTTCACCAACAGCGTGGCCGCAATGACCGAGCTGGGCGAAAAAGGCTATGAGTATGGCTTCCTCGGCGGCCAGAACCATATCGCCGTGCTGCTGGCCAGCGCGCAGAGCATTGATATGAGCAACATCACCATGTATGACCAGCTGCTCAACGAGCCCCTGCCCCAGGCCTTCAAGGATTACTTCCTGGGCAACACCACAGAGGAAGAGGCCTATGCTAACTTCTTCAAGGGTGCGCTGGAGACCTATCCCAACCTGACCGCCCCCGATGTGGCTTCCGTAATGGCGAACTAAAACAGCATCCGTTTGCCGCGGCAGGGCAGCTGCCCTGCCGCGGCAATCCTATTTCCCCGCGTTGGGAAGAAGGCGGTCAAAGCCGCGGGCTTTGACACAGCTCATTGTTGATATGCCGGAGGCCTCGGGGCTTTCGACGTGGAGGTGCCGAATATGTCGCGCGAAACAGGCGTTAAAAAAACAAGATCCATCAGCTACGCCAAGTGGGGCTATATTTTTATAGCGCCGTTCTTCATCGTTTTTATCGTCTTTCAGCTGATCCCGTTGGTCAGCACCATTTACAACAGCTTCTTCGAAAACTACCGCGTGGGCCTGCAGCAGGTCGGGCCAAACTTTGTGGGCCTGGATAATTACGTGGATATCGTCGCCACCGGCGACCTGCCCAAGTATGCGCTCAACACGCTTATCATCTGGCTCATCGGCTTCATCCCGCAGATATTGGTGTCGCTATTGCTGGCGGTATGGTTCACCAGCTATCGCTTAAATTTGAAAGGCCAGCGTTTTTTTAAAACGATCATCTATATGCCCAACCTCATCATGGCCACGGCGTTCGCCATGCTGTTTTTCATGCTCTTTTCTCCGGTGGGCCCTATCAACCAGATGCTGGAGGTCTGGGGGATTCTGGATGAGCCGATTCTCTTCTTCGACCGCACCGTTACCGCGCGCGGTATCATCGGTTTTATGAATTTCCTCATGTGGTTCGGCAACACCACGATCCTTTTGATGGCGGGCATCATGGGCATCGATCAGAACTTGTTTGAATCCGCGCAGATCGATGGCGCTAAGTCTTTGCAGGTCTTTTTTAAGATCACGCTGCCGCTGCTGATGCCGATCCTGGTTTACGTGCTCATCACCTCTATGATCGGCGGCATCCAACTCTTTGACATACCGCAGGTCATCACCAAGGGCCTCGGCACGCCCGATCGAAGCGCTATGACGCTTATCATGTACCTCAACCGCCTGCTCACCAGCAGGGATTATGGCAGATCCGGCGCGGTATCGGTGATGATCTTCATCGTAACGGCCATGCTCAGCCTGCTGGTCTATAAATCCCTGATGGGCAACTCGAAGGAGGCCAATGAAAAGAAGAAGCCGGCCAAGGGCCGCAAGAGCAATAAAAATGAGGAGGTGGCGGCATGAATAGCGAAGCTTCCGCCAGGAAAAGCAAAGCCCTGCTGACGCTGAACCGGGCTGTATGTTACCTAATTCTCGTTCTTTTAACGGTGCTGTGCCTCTTCTCATTCTATTTCCTTTTGGTGAACGCATCGCGGCCGCACGCCTCGATTATGTCGGAGTTTACGATCAAGCCGGGCAACTACCTCTTCAAAAATCTTGCCAAGCTGCTTGCGGATACAAACATCCCCATGCTGCGCGGGCTGCTCAACAGCCTTGTGATTTCCATCGGCACGGCCGCGCTAACAACGTATTTCTCCGCCATGACGGCCTACGGCATCTTCGCCTATAACTTCAGGTTCAAAAAGGCGGCGTTCACCTTTATCATGGTGATCATGATGCTGCCCACCCAGGTGTCGGCGCTGGGCTTTCTCCAGCTTGTTACCAAAATGGGCATGATGGATACCTATTACCCGCTGATTCTCCCCTCCATCGCCGCGCCCATCGTGTTCTACTACATGAAGTCCTATATGGAGAGCGTCCTGCCTCTGGAGATTGTGGAGGCGGCGCGCGTGGATGGCTCCAACGAATTGCGCACGTTTAACCGCATCGTGTTGCCCATCATCAAGCCGGCCATGGCCGTGCAGGCCATCTTCTCCTTTACGACCAGCTGGAACAACTACTTCATGCCTGCGCTGATCATCAACTCCAATGAAAACAAGACCATTCCCATCCTGATCTACCAGTTGCGCAGCGCCGACTACATGAAGTTCGACCTGGGGCAGGTGTACATCATGATCTTCATGGCCATCATACCGATTCTGATCATCTACATCCTGCTATCCAAATACATCATCTCCGGCCTGACGCTGGGCAGCGTAAAAGGATAATGTTTAATAAAGCAATTGCCAAGCGGGGCCCTGCGCTCCGCTTTTGCTTGCATACATTTGGCGGATGTTTACAAGTTGACGCTTGTGCGGCCGGCTGTTTTTCTGTATGATATAGGCATTATGAAAACAACAGGGGGTGTGTGCCGCATGGCGAAAACACTGTATCGGTCTGATTCCGGGAAAATGCTCTTTGGCGTATGCCGGGGTGTGGCGGATTATCTTGACGCGGATGTTTCCATTGTGCGTATCATATGGGGCGTGCTGGCTTTTACCTTCATCGGCTTTTTGGCCTATGTGATCGCGGCTATCGTTTTGCCCAGGCAGCCGTAAAACCGCGGCGCGGATGCGGCGGGGCGGTTCCCAAA
>CAZAZI010000287.1:0-2669 GCA_964489575.1 uncultured Oscillospiraceae bacterium
GTATAACGTGCGCTTTTCCACCTATGCCGTGCCCATGATCGCGGGGGTGATCAAACGCTTTTTGCGGGACGACGGCATGATCAAGGTCAGCCGCAGCCTCAAGGAGCTGGCCGCCCGGGCGGCTATTATCCAGGCGGAGCTTTCCGCCCGCTTGGGCCGGGAGCCCGGCGTGGCGGAGATCGCCGAGGCTCTGGGGGAAACCGCGGAGGATATCGCCATGGCGCTGGAAGCGTCCAGGCCGCATATCTCCATCTATGAGCCCGCTTTCTCGGAGGATTCCGACCCCCTGGTAATCGACCGCATGACTGGCGAAGAGGGCGGCGAGGAGCAGGCCCTCAACCGCGTGATGCTTAAGGAGCTCCTGGGCACGCTTGACGCGCGCGAGCGCCGCATTATCCTGCTGCGTTATTTTTCCGATAAGACCCAATCCGAGATCGCATCTCTCCTGGGCGTATCCCAGGTGCAGATCTCCCGCCTGGAGAACCGCATCCTGCGCAAACTTCGGGAATTGGCGCAATAAAAAAGTGGCGCAAGCCACTTTTTTGATGTTCCCAAGCGCCTTTATCCCCGCCCGGCGGCCTTGTAGACCAGCTCCTGATGTTCGGCGTCGGGCAGGTTGCCCACGTGGGAGAGGCTGCCGTCAAAGAAGAGGCAGGCGTGGCCGCCCATCTCGTTGGCTGCGTATTGGTCGCTGCCATGGGGCCAGCCGAAAAGGGAGGCGGCGATCTGCCGGCCGGAAATAGAAACGACCACGGATCGCTTGGAGTAGTTGTATTCTCCGCCGAAGGCTTCTTTATAGAGGCCGGCGTTGAAGGCGTCTGTACACTCCATTTCGGCATGGCTTTCGCCGCCTACAAAGGCCATGGCAAAGGTGGCGCCGGTGTTATAGTCGGTAATGGTATAGGCCGTGCCTACACTAAGCAGGGATTTGACCTCGCTCCAGGGCGCCAGCTCGCCCGTAACGGCGGGTTCGCCTTCCAAAGCCTTGCCAAAGGGGATATCCGCGGCGATATCCACCCGGGCTACGCTGTGGCGGAAGAGGATATCCATGGATTGGGAGCCGATGGTGCCATCCGCGATCATGGGGGAGCCGTCGTCCATGGTGTGTTTCTGCTGGAATTTTTTGGCGGCGTCCGCGGTCATGGACTGGAACACGCCCGTGGGCTTGAAGTTGAAATAGCCCAGATCCCGCAGGCGGATCTGCACGCGCAGCACATCCTCGTTGGTAGCGTTTTCCATGGAGCTGATGCCGATCAGCCCGGGGAAGGGCGTAACGGCGGGGGAGGCGGGCGTGGAGGTGGGCGCGGGGGTCAGGGTAGGCGCGGGCGTAAGCGCGACCGTCCCCTCATCCTCCTTGGCGGCCAGCACGCCGGGAGTCATGAGCAGCAGAGAGAGGCATATGCTCAACAAAAGGGCTTTTTTCATACGCCCAGTATAGCATAGGAAAGGCAGCGTGCGCAATCTGCCGAGAATTGTTTAAAAAGCGGGCGATGGGATCAGGGCTTTTCCGTAGGGATGAGGTTGAGCATGTCGTCCTGGTTGGCCACGTGGGTGTAGACCTCGGGTACGTCGCCCACGATAATGCTTTCAGCGATGGCGGCCTCGGCGGAAACCTGGATGGTCTCGCTCACGCCGGGCAGGATCAAGCGCACGGAGGCCGTGAGTTTAAGATTCACCCGGTAGAGGGATTGGTTGATGCCGGTGGCCTGCAAATCCGAGCTGAATTGGCTCTGTACGCTGCCTACCGGCGTAAAACTTACCCGGATGCCAGGCCCCCTGCCCGAAAGGAAGGAGATACCCGTTACCGTGCCCAGGGGAACAGAGATGCCCTGCTCGCCGATCTCTGCGATGCGATCCTGGGCGGCCTCGGCGCAATCCGCGGCCAGGATGTTCATATTGCGGGTGTTTGCCTGCAGCATATAAACTTTCTCGCCGTTTTCCCGCACGGAAAGGAGCTTGGCGTAGGTGGCCTCATCTCCCATGGATTCGAGGATGGCGTCGTTCATGGCCCGGGCGGCGATGGAGCGGATGCGCGCCTCGGCCAGGGCAGTGAGGGCCGGGCGCATGTTATGGCTCAAAAGGGCGGCCCCGAGCATGGCAAGGCCGCACAAAAGGGCCAGAACCAGGGCGGCGCGGCGGCGGAAAAGGCGGGATTTGCGGGTAACGATATCATGATCCAGTTTGGGCATAGCGACCTCCAATATGAACGGGCGGTTAATTCTATTATATGCGCGCGTCGGAGATGTTGAGCTTGGCCGGGGAAATGTGTTATAATCTACTGGGGAAAAATCTGAAAGGAACCCTCTGATGCGCGAATTTGATAAGCAGGGCAAGGCGGCGGATACGGGCCGCATAGGCTTGCCCGATCCCATCGATACCGATACGATCGATGCCGATAATGATAATTATGAAGATGAGGCCGGCCGCGAGGGCTTCGCGGCCCGGGTCAACTTAGCATTCCAGCGCTTGCAGGGCTGGTGGGCGGGCCTGTTGCGCCGCCATGGCGGCAAGCGCGCCGGCCACGACGAGGAGCAGGAGCTTTTTGTTGAGCGCCGCGGCAACCGGCCTTTCCTCTTGGCCGTGCTCTTTGCGACCATTAAGGTGATGGCGGTGATGGTGGTGCTCCTTGGCTGCGCGGGCATGGGCCTGATGATGGGCGTGGCCAAGGC
>CAZAZI010000288.1:0-2644 GCA_964489575.1 uncultured Oscillospiraceae bacterium
AGCCGCCCACCACGGCGGCCCGCGCCCCGTAAATGCCCGCATCAGGCCCCTGCGCCCGGCGCAGGCCAAACTCCAACACGGCATCCCCCCGGGCCGCGTGCACCACCCGGCTGGCCTTGGTAGCGATAAGCGTCTGATGGTTGACCAACGTAAGTAGGGCCGTTTCCACCAATTGCGCCTCCATGATGGGCGCGCGCACCCGCAAAAGCGGCTCATAGGGGAAGACGAGCGTGCCTTCGGGCATGCCGTAAATCTCGCCGGTGAAGCGCAGCTGCAAGAGCGTTTGTAAAAAGCCCTCGTCAAAAATCTTCAGCGTGCGCAGGTAAGCGATATCTTCTTGTGTAAAATGCAGGTTGTTAATATAATCGATGGCGGACTTTGTGCCGGCCATCACGGTATATTCGCTGTGGGGCCGCGTGGAGCGGAAGAACAGATCGAATACGGCTTCGTTTTGGGTCATGCCGTGCTTGTAATAGCCATACATCATGGTCAGCTGATACAGGTCGGTCATCATGGTCAGGTTTCGCATGCGGATATCTCCCATTTTATTGCTTCCGGCTTCCTGCCGGGCGCTCTATCGTATGGCCTTTCGGGCAGTCATTCAGCCCCGCCCTTTGGTTCGTCCGGCGTCTCGCCCGCCTCGGCGGCCTCCGCTTCGTCTGTGGGCCGGCCCTGGTCGAACGCCTCCTCCTCTTCAAGGGTTTCCGCCCCCGCCTGTGCGGGCGCTTCGCCCGTTTCAAGGGCCTCCTCCGCCTCCTCGGTCACGGCATTCGCCACGGCCTCCGGCGCGGGCCAAATCAGCCTGCCAAGCCGCTTTTCCTTGTTGCGGCGGATGATAAGGAAGGCGGCGATGCACACCACGGCCAGGAACGCGCCCAGCTGGCTTACGCGCACGCCCTCGGCAAAAAGCCCGCCGGGCTGGAGGAGATAGAGGCTATCCCCCCTTAGGCCCTCCACGAACATGCGTTCAAAGCCATAGAGCAGGGCGTAGGTTAAAAATGCGTCGCCGTCGTGTTTGAACTTTTTGCGGTTGGCCCACAGGAAGATAAAAACCAGGAAGCACCAAACGGATTCGTAAAAGAAGGTGGCCAGGTGGTAGGGATTGGAGCAGAGCTGGCCGTTAAAATAATGCGGGCCGTCGATGCGCACGGTCAGCGGGAACCACATGAGGCTGCCGTTGTTCACGGGCAGGCCAAAGGCTTCCTGATTGAAGAAGTTGCCCCAGCGGCCGATGGCCTGGGCCAGCACCAGCCCCGGCGCGACGCAATCCATGATGCGCAGCATACGCACCTTTTTATGGCGGCTATAGAGCCAAAGGCCCAGAAGGCCGCCCAGCAGCGAGCCGTAGAACGCCAGCCCGCCCTGCCAGATATAGAGAATTTCAATAGGATGCTGGCCGTAGTATTGCCACTCGAAGAGCACGTAGTAAAGCCGGGCGCAGATCACGCCCAAAGGGATCATGTAGAGGCATGCGTCCAATATGGTATCCTGGGGCAGGCGCTTGCGCTTTTCTTCCTTATCGGCCAGCCAAATGGCGATGAGGATGCCCGCCGCCATGAGGATGCCGTACCAGTATATATCCCTGCCGAAAAGGGTGAACGCCACCCGGTCTGGGTTGGTCATACAAAAGCCTCCTAAAAAACAAAGGTCGTATGGCATGCCATACGGCATTATTATACTCCATTCCTTCCAGTATGGAAAGGGCTATCCTTTTTAAGCCGCCGGCCTCAATAGCGCTGGAAGGGCGTAAAATCTTCCCGTTCGTCATATTCGAAGGCCATGGTACCGCCCCGCATCAGGGCGTGCGAGCCGTATTTTTGCCGCATATCGTCCACGGCCCGGTCGAGCCGGCACCGCGCATCCCGCTCCGGCCCGTCGAAGAGGGAAATCTGCTCCGGCGCGTCTGTAAAATGCCCCGCCCGCACGCCCACCTGCCGCACGGGGCCGCCGCCGTAAAGGGCTTCGAGGAGCTGCCGGGCCTTGGCGTAAAGGTCGTCCGTCAGGTCGCTGGGGCGCTCCAGCATGCCTTGTTTGCCCGCGCCGCGCAAATCCGCATAGCGGATGTGAACCCCCACCAGCGACGCCCTTAGGCCCATTTCCCGAAGGCGCGCCGCCACCCGTTCCGTTTGGTACAGCAGCGCCCGGCACACGGCCGCAAGGCCACAGGCATCCTCCGCCAGGGTGGCGGCGTGGCCGATGCCCTTTTGCGGCTCGTGCTCGTAGGTGATGCGGCGCTCGTCCATACCGTTGGCAAACAGCCAGAGCTGATGGCCCCCCTTGCCAAAGCGCGCCGTGAGCAGCCGCTCCTGCGTTTTAGCCAGGCGCCCGATGGTGCAAATGCCCATCTCCCGCAGCTTGCGCCCGGTGGATCGGCCCACGAATTGCAGCGCCTCCACGGGCTTGGGCCAGATACAGGAGCGCCAGTCTTCCTCGTTCAGCACCGTTACCGCATCCGGCTTTTTATGGTCGCTGCCCATTTTGGCCTTAATAAGCGTATCCCCCACCCCTACGGATACCGTGAGGCCCAACTCCCGCTGCACCCGGCAGCGTATATCCTCCGCCGCCTGCGCCGGCAGGCCAAAGATATGTTCGCAGCCGCCATAATCAAGATACGCCTCGTCGATGCCATAGCGCATCACCAGAG
>CAZAZI010000289.1:0-2631 GCA_964489575.1 uncultured Oscillospiraceae bacterium
GCCCGATTCGGTGCTGGCCGCGCGCGCGCTGCCGTTTATGCAGAAATATCCGGAGCGGCTCATCGAGGTGGGCATTGCCGAGCAGGACGCGGTGCTGGTGGCGGCGGGCCTTGCGAGCACAGGTATGCGGCCGGTTGTGGTGAGCTACGCGGGCTTCTTAACCATGCGCGCCTGCGAGCAGATCCGCACCTTTGTGGCCTATCCGGGCCTTGACGTGAAGATTATCGGCCTCAACGGCGGCCTCTTGGGCGGCGAGCGCGAGGGTGTTACCCATCAGTTTTACGAGGATGTGGGCATCCTTCGTTCCATGCCCGGCGTGACCATCCTCACCCCGGCGGACGCGGGCCAGGCCTACCAGGCCGCCCGGGCCATGTTCGAGGTCAACGGGCCGGTTTACCTGCGCCTGGGCAGCGGCCGCGAGCCCGCCGTATTCGAGGACGATACGCCCTTCACCCTGGGCAAAATCCGCGAGGTGAAAGCCTATGGCGCGGATGTGGCCATATTTGCCAGCGGTTTCATTATGAACAGGGCGCTGGAAGCCTTGGAGCTGTTGAAAAACGAGGGCATCTTTGCTACACTGATAGATATCCCCACAGTCAAGCCGCTGGATAGCAAGGCTGTTGCCGAGGTTCTCGGCCGCACCAACTGCGCCGTTGCCGTAGAGGATCACAATTTCTACGGCGGCATGTCCAGCGCCGTATGCGAGGTGGCCGCCCATTATCATCCCTGCCGCGTGATCCGCCTGGGCCTTCGGGACGTATATGCCCGCAGCGGCGCCGCAGCCGGCCTGCTGGATGCCTACGGCCTTTCCGTAGCGGATATCGTGGCGGGCGCAAAGCGCGCCATGGGCATTGTGGAGTAAATAAGAGCGAGGTTTAGGCAAAGCATCTATGAAGCAGGATTTGTACGCGACGGGGCCCGCCGATGCGCCGGAAGAGGAGTCGAATTCCCTCCTTCGGCCTATGGCCAACCAGTCCATTGTCGATCGCATCATCGACCGGCTGATTAACGCTATCCTTAGCGGCGAGCTGCAGCCCGGCCAGCAGATCCCCACCGAGACGGAGTTGTGCGAATCCATGCACGTAGGCCGCAACTCCGTGCGTGAGGCCGTAAAGACGCTGGTATCCATGGGCGTACTCCACATTCGCCGGGCTGAGGGCACCTTCGTTGCGGATGGCTTTTCCGATCGCATGCTGGACCCGCTGATCTACGGCCTGATCCTTGAGGGCGGCTCTTCCCCCTATATGGTGGAGCTGCGGCGGCTCTTTGAGGTGGGCATCCTCCAGCTGGCCGTTGAAAAGGCCGAGGAGGAGGATATCGCGAATCTGCACGAGGCTTTGGAAGACTTTCGCCGGGTCGTGGAGCAAAACCCGGACCAGAGCGAAATCCTGGATGCGGATATCCGCTTCCACCGGGCTCTGCAATTGATCGTGAAAAACCCGCTGGTGGATAAGATCAGCGTGGTAATCGAAAAGCTCACGCGCATCTCCCGCCAACGCGCCACCGCCCACTTCATGAGCAAGGGCGAGCTGGCCTCCATGGTGGAGCTGCACGGAAAAATCCTCGAAACCGTGGCCACGGGCAATAAGGAAGCTGCTGCCACAGTGGTGGAGGAGCACTATAAATACTGGAAAGAAGAACTCAACTAATACAAAAGGGCTATCCCTTTTCAATTTTCCAAGGAGGCGGCGATGGAAAGCTATTTTCAACGTGTATCCCGTTTGACTCCCACCAGGATGTGGGTAAACAACGTAACCCCTCGGCAGGCCCGGCTGGGCATCGAGGCGGGCGCGGTGGGCTGCACGCAGAACCCCGCGTATCTATCTAAAATATTGAAGGCCGATCCGGAGCTGACAGGCCGCATTCTCGACCGCTGGATCGCCGAGCTGAAAGATGACAACGAGGTATTGGTGCAGGCCCAGGCCGAGCTGGTAGGCCTGGTTGCCAAGGAATTCCTCCCCATGTATGAGCAAACCGGCGGCAAGACAGGCTTCGTCACCATCCAGGGCAGCCCCTTTGCCGAAAACACGGCGGAGATTCTGCGCCAGGCCGCCATCGCCCGCGCCTATGGGCCCAACGTAATGGTGAAGGTGCCTGTGATCCCCGCCGGCATCGAGGCCATCCTCCGCCTGGCCCGCGAGGGCGCGCCCCTGTGCTGCACCGAGGTCTTCGCCCTGCGCCAGGCCGTGGATATGGGTGAGGCCCTGCTTAGCCTGAACCCTACAGCCCCCATCTATCTGGCCCATATCGCAGGCATCTATGATGAATTCCTGCAAAAGCATGTTGCGGCCGAGGGCATCGAGATCTGCCCGGATGTGCTTTGGCACGCGGGTATCGCCGTGGCGAAAAAGGTCTACGCCATCGTCAAGGAGCGTAAATACCCGATGGAATTCCTGGGCGGCGGCGCGCGCGGCCTGCAGCACTTTACCGAGATGGTGGGCGCGAGCGCCTATGTGACCATCAATTGGAGCGGTACCGCGGAGCAGCTGATCGAGCAGGATCCGGTGGTGGTGCAGCGCTTCCACATGCCCACCCCGCAGAGCGTACTCGAGGAGCTGCTGCATAAGCTGCCCGACTTCAAGCGCGGCTATTTCGCGGATGCGATCGAGCCGGAAGAATTCGAAGCCTTCG
>CAZAZI010000290.1:0-2629 GCA_964489575.1 uncultured Oscillospiraceae bacterium
AGCGCGGCCTCCAGCACCCGCCGGGCTAATGCCTGTTCGATCATGTTTCCAGCTTCCCTTGTTTGATATGGTTCCCGGCCAGCCGCAGCGGGTCGGTTCGGCGGCGTCTCCCGCAGCCAAACTTCCTATTCTACTCCGATGGTTCCAACTTGCCGCTTGCTATGTGGTTCTGCCGTATCTTGGCTTCATTCCCCAGTTCGCCGGGCACATAATACTTACGGCCCTTTACGCCGGGGGGCATATATTCCTGGGCCACCACGTGGCCCGGGTAGTCGTGGGGGTATTTGTAGCCCTTGCCGTGGCCCAGCTTGTCCGCGCCGTAAAAGGCGGTATCCCTAAGATGGAGGGGCACAGGCTGATCCGGTATCTGCTCCGCGTCCTTAAAGGCCGCGCCCAGCGCCATCACTACGGAATTGGATTTAGGGCTTTCGCACAAAAAAATGATGGCTTGGATGATGGAGAGCCTGGCCTCGGGCAGGCCGATGAATTCCAGCGCCTGCGCCGCGGCCACGGCCTGCACCATAGCCTGGGGATTCGCGAGGCCGATATCCTCCGATGCGTGGGCGATCAACCTGCGGCAGATGACGCGCGGATCCACCCCGGCATAGATGAGCCTGGCGAACCAGGCGATGGCCGCGTCGCTATCCCCGCCCCGCAGGCTTTTGCAAAAGGCGGAGAGCATGTCGTAAAACTGCTGGTCGTCGCACTTCATCACCTTTTGCTGGATGCTCTCGGCAGCCACCTCGGCGGTAATGTGGATCACGCCCTGCTCGGGCTTGGTGGTGAGCACGGCCAGCTCAATGGCATTGAGGGCCGTGCGCGCATCGCCATTGGCCACCCGGGCGATGTGGTCGAGCGCCTCTTCATCCACCTTGGTCTTATAGCTGCCCAGGCCCCGTTCCGCATCCGCCAGGGCGGCCAGCACGCTGCGCTTCACATCCTCCATCGAGAGGGGATAGAACTGGAATAGCCGGCAGCGGCTGACGATGGCCCCGGTCATGGAGACCATGGGGTTTTCCGTGGTGGAGCCGATAAAGCGCACCACCCCGGCTTCCAGGGCGGGCAGCAGGGCGTCGCTTTGGGTCTTGCTCCAGCGGTGGCATTCATCGAGCAAAAGGTAAGTAGCCCGGCCATACAGCTTAAGGCTGCTCTGCGCCTGCTCCAACACCTCTCGAAGCTCCTTCACGCCGGCGGTCACCGCGTTCATCTTTACGAAATCAGAATGGGTGCTGCCGGCCACAATGGCGGCCAGGGTGGTTTTGCCGCAGCCCGGCGGGCCAAAGAAGATGGAGGATTGCAGCGAATCCGTTTCGATGGCCCGGCGCAAAAGCCGGCCCGGCCCCACAATATGATCCTGGCCGATGAATTCATCCAGGGTGCGGGGCCGCATACGGTCGGCCAACGGAGCGCTGCGCTTGGCTTTCGCGCTAAAGAGATCGTCCATGGGTATGCCGTCCTTTGCATGATATGCATCCATTATAGCATACCAGCGCGCCCCCCGCACCGGGCGGCCTCCACCCTCGTTGTATCCCGCTAGCTCCCGCGGGGTTCGGGCCAATGCCCCGGCGGCTTCATTCCAGCTTCGGCGGCGTATATGCCAAAACGGATGAAAGCCTTTGGCGACATCGGTTGCGCCCGGAGGGGGCGCCGCGCACAAGCAAACCCTGCAAGCTCAAAAAAGAGGCGCGGCCGCTTTTTTGAAGCCTTTAAGCGTTATACTCCCGCATCACGGCTTCGCAATCCGCCACGGAATGCGTGAGGTCGCGCACATAGCCCGAGAGGGCGCTCATGCCCGCGATGCTACTCATGCCTAAAAACTCCCGGTTCACGCCCAGCAGCCGCCGATACATGCCCAAGAGCGCCCGGAAACGCTCCTGTTGGGCGGAAAGCTCTGCATCCTGCTTGCGCACCCGCTCGCGCAGAGCGGCGTTTGCTTCGCGCAAGGCCACGCTCTCCTGCTCGCTGCGGCTAAGGCCCCTGGCGGCGACCGAAAGCGCATACAGCTCCGATAGCAGCGCGCCGCTATCCACCCCCGCTACCTGCGAAAGGGCATGGCCCAGCTCGCCCGCCTCCACGGCCGCCTCGCCCTTGCGGGGCCGGCCCGCCCGGCTGGGACGCGCGGCGGAATACGGGTCAAAGGCCACGCCCTCCCGCTCCAGCTCCGCAGCCACTTCCTTTACCAGCTGGGGCCGGGTTTTCAAAAGGGAGCGGTATTTGTTCTGATAACGCAGCATGGCCTTGTTATCCCCTTCGCCCATGCTCAAGGTGCAGGCGCGCACGGAGATGCCGTTGGCCTGGGCGCTCAATACCGTACGCAAAAGGGCGCGGATCTCCCCCTCGTCAAAAGGCACGAAAGCGCCCACGTGCAGGGCCTTATCCTTCAGATCCTGTTCCTTGACGCGGGCATAATAATAATTGCGCACGCTGTTGGGCTTGCGGCCCGTGGCCGCAGCCACCCGCTCGAACACGGTCTTAAGCGGCAGGTTCTCCGCCCGGCCCGTTTCTATCTGCGCAAAGAGGAGGTTTTCCTCCGCTCTGCTCCAGCCCGCATGGCTTTCCTGTTGTCGCATATGATCACATCCCCCTTAATTTGGATTTACCGCTATTATTTCCCGGCTTTTATGAATGC
>CAZAZI010000291.1:0-2627 GCA_964489575.1 uncultured Oscillospiraceae bacterium
CGCTGGTGCGCTGCATGAACTATTTGGAAAAGCCCACCGAGGGCAGCGTGGTCATCGCGGGCCAGCCGCTGGAATCCCTGGCCGAGGGCGAGCTCCTAACCGCCCGGCGCAACATGGGCATGATCTTCCAGCAGTTCAACCTGCTGATGCAGAAAACGGCTCTGCAAAACATCTGCTTCCCGCTGGAGATTGCGGGTGTATCCAAGGCGGACGCCATCAAGCGGGCGCGGGAGCTGCTGACCATTGTGGAGCTTACGGATAAGGAAAAAGCCTATCCGGCCCAGCTCAGCGGCGGGCAAAAGCAGCGGGTGGCTATCGCCAGGGCCTTGGCGGCCAACCCCAAGGTGCTCCTGTGCGACGAGGCCACCAGCGCCTTGGACCCGACCACCACCCGCTCCATCCTCGACCTTCTGCGGGAGATCAACCAAAAGCTTGGCATCACCATCGTGGTGATTACCCACGAGATGAGCGTGATCGAGGAGATTTGCTCCCGCGTGGCCATCATCGACAACAGCCGTATCGCCGAGATCGGCAGCGTGGAGGATATCTTCATGCGGCCCAAAACGGAGATCGCCAAGCGCCTGCTCTACGCCAGCGGCCGCCTGGGCGAGGAGATGATGGGCGAGAGGTGCCTGCGCATCATCTTTGACGGAACAAAGA
The DNA here is from genome assembly GCA_964489575.1 of uncultured Oscillospiraceae bacterium. Taxonomy (GTDB): domain Bacteria; phylum Bacillota; class Clostridia; order Christensenellales; family CAG-138; genus Pelethousia. Next base: position 661 of record CAZAZI010000291.1, read on the forward strand.
CCTCCAGCCCCGTGATTTCCAGCATGGTATTGGAGTGCGGCGCGCCCGTAAACATCCTCTTTGCCGATACCAAGACCATCGACGGCAAAATGGTGGGCTATACCCTGGTGCAGTTGCCGGAGAACGACGCGGTGGTTGAAAAGATGAAACGCTACCTCGACCTGCACGGGGTGCATTATCAGGAGGAGGCCTACCATGTTTAATCAACAAATGCTGGAGCTGCTGGGCAACGAAACCCTGGTGAGCCTCTACATGACCCTGTTTTCCACCATCCTTGCTTATATTCTGGGCGTGCCCACCGGCATTTTGCTGGCGGTCACGGCGGAGGATGGTATCAAGCCCCGCCCCGCTTTCAACCAGGCATTGGGCGTGGTGGTGAACCTTCTCCGCTCGGTGCCCTTCCTGATCCTCATCGTATGCGTGCTGGGCCTGACCCGCTTCCTGGTGGGCACTACCATCGGCCCCAAGGCCATGATCCCGCCGCTGGTCATCGCAGCCGCGCCCTTTGTGGGCCGCTTAGTGGAAGGCTCCCTCAAAGAGATCGACCATGGCGTGATCGAAGCGGCGCAGAGCATGGGCGCAACCAACTGGCAGATCATCACCCGGGTGCTTTTGCCCGAGAGCCTGCCCTCCCTGATCAATGGTGCGACCATTGCCACCACGACCATCCTCAGCTACTCCGCCATGGCGGGCGCGCTGGGCGGCGGCGGGTTGGGCGCTGTGGCCATCAACTATGGCTACTACCGCTATCAGGCGGATGTGATGTGGATGGCCGTGGTGATATTGGTACTCATCGTGCAGATATTCCAGGCCGCAGGCAACAAGCTGACCATCGTTTCGGATAAGCGCCGGCGCTGACCCGCCCTATGAAGGACTGCAATGCCGCAAGGCGTTCAGCATAGATTTAAAAAATTATTTTATCAGGAGGATTCAACCATGAAGAAACTATTTGCACTCGCCCTTGCCCTGATCCTGGCCCTCTCCCTGGCGGCCTGCGCTGCCCCCGCGGCCCAACCCGCCGCCCCGGCAGCAGAGCCCGCCGCCCCGGCAGCAGAGCCCGCCGCCCCCGCGGCTGAGCCTGCGGCTCCCGCCGAGCCGGTCAAGATCAAGGTCGGCGCTTCCATCACCCCGCATGCGGAGATCCTGGCCGCCATCAAGGACGATCTGGCCGCTGCCGGCTATGAGCTGGAGATCGTGGAATTCACCGATTACGTGCTGCCCAACACCGCCCTGGAAGGCGGCGAGCTGGATGCCAACTACTTCCAGCACCAGCCCTACCTTACGGATTTCAACGCCGAGAACGGCACGCACCTGGTTTCCGTGGCCGCCGTCCACTATGAGCCCTTTGGCATCTATGCCGGAAAAACCGCGAGCCTTGCGGATCTCGCCGACGGCGCGACCATAGCCATCCCCAACGACGGCACCAACGAAGCCCGTGCGCTGTTGCTGCTTGAGGCCCAGGGCCTGATCAAGCTTAAGGAAGGCATCGGCCTCACCGCCACCAAGCTGGATATTGCCGAGAACCCCAAGAAGCTGGATATTCAGGAGATCGAGGCCGCGCAGCTTGCCCGCGCCCTGCAGGATGTGGATGTGGCTGTGATTAACGGCAACTATGCCATCCAGGCCAGCCTTAAGGTGAGCGACGCCCTGGCCATCGAGGATAAGGATTCCGTGGCCGCCGAGACCTATGCCAACATCCTCGTCGTCAAAGAAGGCAACGAGAACACCGAGGCCACCAAGGCCCTCGTCGCCGCCCTCCAGAGCGAGACCGTGCGCCAGTTCATCGAGAGCACTTACGACGGCGCCGTCATCGCCAAATTCTAGGCCTGCGCGGCCAGTGTGCGCGGGGCCTGGCCTTCCCGGCTTCTGTTGGGAGGAAGGCCGTTTGTAGCTGTTAGAGCAATATGGTATACTTGGGGCGGGATTAATTCCCGCCCTTTGTTATATCCGAAACCATAGAGAGGATA
>CAZAZI010000292.1:0-2620 GCA_964489575.1 uncultured Oscillospiraceae bacterium
TATTGTATCTTACATACCGTTTTATTATATCATGTCTCCTTTTGAATGCAATCGGCCAGCATGTAAACAATCTGTGGCAACGCCAGGCACAGGGCCGCCGCGTCCTGCTTGGGGCGGCGGATGATCAGCGTGGGCGTTTCGCTAAGGCGCAGCTGCGCGCCGTCGATCTTTTGGAAGGTTTCATAGAGCTTGGCCCCGTCCATAGGGGCCTCCGCATCCATCGTTACGCGCGCCTCTCCATCCTGCACGCGGAGGCGGGTGATATAGGCGCGCTGGGCATCCGCCTTGAGCTTGCCGATGAAGAGCAGGTTTTCCACTACCTTGGGGATATCGCCATAGCGGTCGATCAGCTCATCCTGCACGTCGTAAAGCTCTTCCTGGGAGGTGATGTGGGCGATGCGCTTGTACATAGCCAGCCGCTCGTTCTCGCGGCGGATGTATTCGTGGGGGATGCTGGCCGCAAGGGGCAGCTCCATCACCGTGTCGATCTCCTTCTTGGGCGCTTCGCCCCGGGCCTCGCGCAGCGCGCCCTCCACGATCTTGCAATAAAGGTCGTAGCCCACGGCCTCCATGTGGCCGCTCTGCTCGGGGCCCAAGAGGTTACCCGCGCCGCGTATCTCCAGGTCACGCATGGCGATGCGAAAGCCCGAGCCAAACTGCGTCAGCTCGCGGATGGCAGTGAGCCGCTTTTCCGCGACCTCGGAAATGGCCTTATCCCGCTTGAAGAAAAGATAGGCATAGCCCAGCCGTACGCCCCGGCCCACCCGGCCCCGCAGCTGATAGAGCTGGGAGAGGCCCATTTTATCCGCGTCATAGATGAGGATGGTGTTGACGTTTTGCATATCCAGCCCGCTTTCGATAATGGTGGAGCAAAGGAGTACGTCGTACTGCCGGTCTAAAAAATCCAGCATGGTTTTTTCAAGAACGCGCTCGCTCATTTGGCCATGGGCATAGGCAATGCGGGCTTCGGGAGCCAGTTCCCGAAGGTATTCCACGAAATATTCCATGGTGCGCACGTGGTTGTAAACGAAATAGACCTGCCCGCCCCGGCCGATCTCTTTGCGGATAGCCTCGCGCACGATTCCATCGGCATATTCCATCACATAGGTCTGCACGGGATAGCGCTGGGACGGGGGCGTTTCGATTACGGACATATCGCGTATGCCCGTCATGGACATATGCAGCGTGCGCGGGATGGGCGTGGCGGAAAGGGTCAGCACATCCACGCTGCGCTTAAGGTTTTTGATCTGCTCCTTATGGCCCACGCCGAAGCGCTGTTCCTCATCTACAATTAAAAGGCCCAGGTCTTTAAATTTGACGCTGGAAGCCAAAAGCTTGTGCGTACCCACCACGATATCCACCCGGCCGCTTTTGAGCCCGCTTAGGATATCCGCCTGCTCCTTTGGCGTTTTGAAGCGGGAGAGCAGGGCCACATTTACCGGGAAGCCGGAAAAGCGCGCGGCGATGGTGTTGTAGTGCTGTTGGGCCAATATGGTGGTGGGCACCAGCATGGCCACCTGCTTGCCCGAAAGGGCGGCCTTGAAGGCGGCCCGCAGCGCCACCTCGGTTTTGCCATAGCCCACATCCCCGCACAGCAGGCGGTCCATTACGCGGCCGCTTTCCATATCCGCCTTGATCTCGGCGATGCTGCTGAGCTGATCCGGCGTTTCTTCGTAGGGGAAGCCTTCCTCCAGCCGCCGCTGCCAGCTGTTATCCGGCGCAAAGGCGAAGCCCTGCATTTTTTGCCGCTCCCCGTAGAGCCGCACCAGGTCGAAGGCCAGCTTGCGCACGCCCTCGCGGGTGCGGGTCATGGTGCGCTGCCACTCGCCGCTGCCCAGTTTGGAAAGGCGGGCGGCCGCGTTGTCATCGCCGCCAATGTATTTCTGCACCCGGTCGAGTTGATCCGTGGGGATATAGAGTTTATCCCCGCCGGCGTAGACGAGGTGCAGGTAATCCCTGGGCGCGTTATCCACCGTAAGGGTGACAACACCCACGAAGCGGCCGATGCCATGCAGCTCGTGCACCACCAGATCGCCCACGTTCATCTCGGAAAAGGCTAACTGCGGGCGGCTGCGCTTGGATTTTTTGGCCGTACGCACCACATCGCCGTAAAGCTCGTGCTCGCTGATGGCCACCAGCCCTAGCTCGCTGTATTCATATCCCCGCTCCAGGCTCTGGCCCAGGATGATCCGCTCGCCTTTTATGATTTCACGGGAAAGGCTCTCCACCGCCGGGAGGATCACATCCATGTCCTCCAGGCGCTGGCGCAGCCGCTCCGCGTGCGGCCCGGCGTAGATCAGCACCGTGGCGCCGGCATTTTTCCAGGCCTCCAAGTCCTCGCAAAGCAGGGCCTCATCCCCCACATAGCGGGAAACAGGCCGCGTCTCAAAGCGGAAGGGGGCTTTCATAGCGATAAGGCCATAGCTGCGGGTGAGCGAAAAGAAGAGGGCCGTGCGGGGGGTGGAGAGGGCCTTGATGGTTTGCAGGGGGGAGCAGAGGAGCTGGGCCTGCTCACCCTCTGCGCCGCCGGTCGCGATGGCCTCCGCGCATAGCTCCACGAACTGCGTGTGGGCCATCTTGGCGCTTTCTTCCACCCGCGCGGGCTCGTCGATCAAAAAGA
>CAZAZI010000293.1:0-2617 GCA_964489575.1 uncultured Oscillospiraceae bacterium
CGCCGCCCATCTCCGTGATATTTTCATTCAAAAATTCGCTCTTAAAGCCGTGGCGCTCCGCGAAGCGCTGGTACATGCGCAAAAGATCCGCCCCAAAGAGGGCGGCCTCGTCGCCTCCCGTGCCGGCGCGTATCTCGATGATTACGTTCTTATCATCGTTGGGGTCCTTGGGCAGGAGCATAATTTTGAGCTGCGCGGTGAGGGCTTCGGCCTTTTCATGGAGCTCGCTAAGTTCTGCGTGCACCATTTCCCGCATTTCGGCGTCGAGGTGCTCCCCCAGCATGGCTTTGCAATCCTCCGCGTTCTGCACGGCCTTGGTATAGGCGTCGAACACGGTTACGATCTCCTCCAATTGGGCGTGCTCCTTAACCATGGCGCGCCACACGGCCTGGTCGCTCATGGCGTCCGGCCCGCTCAGTATCCTCGTCAGTTCTTCATAGCGGGACTTGATGCCCCGTAGCTTGTTGAGCATAGTAGTTTATCCTTCCAGTAAGATCACGCGGTCCCGGCCGCAGATATCTTGGATCATTTCGCCTCCTTTAAAGAGCGCGCGAACCGCTTCCCCCTGGTCGAAGCCGATCTCCAGGGCCAAGAGGCCGCCCTTTGCCAGAAAGGGCGCATACGCCGCGGCGATGCGGCGGTAAAAATCCAGCCCGTCCGGCCCGCCGTCCAGGGCCAGGCGCGGCTCTTGCAGCACCTCGAGCTGTAGGCTGTCCACCTCCAGCCGGGGGATGTAGGGCGGATTGCAGCAAATGACATCAAAGGTTTCGCCCGGTACAAGGGCCGCGAACAGGTCGCCCCGGGCGACGCGCACATCCACGCCCAAGCGCGTGGCGTTGCGCAGGGCCAGGGCCAGGCAGGCGGGGCTGATATCCGCCAGTGTGGGCGCAAAGCCGCACAGCTTAGCCAGGGAAAGGCCGATGCAGCCCGTGCCGCAGCAAAGATCCAGCAGGCGCAGGCCGTTCCCCTGGGGCCGCCTTTGCAGCACGGCCTCGCAGAGGGTTTCCGTATCCTGCCGGGGGACAAGGGCTTCGGGGCCGACGAAAAACGGCAGGCCCATAAACTCCCACTCGCCCAGGATATATTGCAAAGGTTCGCCGGCCAACCGCCGCGCCAGCAGGGCGGCGAGGGCGGCTTCCCCCTCCGCCGTCATGGGCACGCCATAAGGCGGGCGGAGATGGGCAAGGCCCAAGGCGCCCGCCAGAAGCAGCCGGGCCTCAAAGGGGGCCGCTTCCCCGGCGAGGGGCCGCAGGGCCGCCGCAGCCTCGCTGATGGCTTCGTAAAGAGGCCGCATGATCAAACACCGGGCGCGGGCTCGGGCGTGGGGGCGGCTTTTACGGATTTATCCGCCTTGCGCGCCGCCACCTTAGCCCTTGCCTCCTCTTCGGGCAACATCGCCAGGTCAAAGGCCGCGATGGCTACTTCCAGCATATCCGGCGTCGGCTCTTTGGTAGTGATGTATTGTAGCGCCATGCCGGGCGCGCGGATGATCTTGGTGAGGATGTTGTCATGCTTGGCCGCGAAGCGCAACAGCTCATAGCTTAGGCCCGCCACCAGCGGCAGGAAGAGGAGGCGGCTCAAAAGCCGCAGCCAGATGTTGGAATTCCAGCCGATGGCCGCAAAAAACAGGATAGAGACCGCCATCACCAGGAAAAGGTAATTGGTGCCGCAGCGGGGGTGGAGCCGGGTGTGCCTGGCCGCGTTATCGGGGTTGATCTCCTCCTCGGCCTCATAGCAGGCGATGGTTTTATGCTCCGCTCCATGGTACATAAAGATGCGCCGCACATCCTTGACGCTGGCGCAAAAGAGGATGTAGCCCACGAAGATCAGCAGCCGCACCAGGCCCTCGGTGAGGCTTTTGGCCAGGGAGCTGGCGGCCAGGCGCGAAAAAATAGCGGAGCTGATCAGCTGCGGCAGCAGGAAAAACAAGCCTATGGATAGGATCACCGCCAGCACCACGGCCAGCCCCATGATCACCTTCTCCACGGATTTGCCAAGCTTTTCACTCAGCCAGGTTTCAAACTTGCTGGGCTCGTCATCAAAGGCCTCGCCGGCCATTTCTGCGGATTTGGTAAGGGTGCCCATGCCCAGGGTGAGAGATTCCACAAAGGCCACCACGCCTCGTACGATGGGAAGGCCTAAAAAGGTGCCTTTTTGCGCCTTGCTTGCATAAGGCGTATAGTCCAGCGCAATGCTGCCATCCGCCTCCCGCACCGCCATGGCGATGCCGGTGGGGGATTTCATCATCACGCCTTCCATGACGGCTTGGCCGCCAACGCTGCATTTCTTCATTGCCTTGTTTCCTTTCAGGCATAAAGGGGCGCGCCCTTCTACACCATTTTATATTATACCATGAAGCGAAGCGAACAGGGTATAATCCGCGCATGCGCGTTTGCCCGTAAGGCAAAAAGCGCGCGCATAAAATCACCTATAACAGGCGTTCGCGCCTATTATAGCATAGAAGATAGCGCCTTGTATTGCGGCAAATGTGAAAATGTATGGCAAAGCCGCCATTTTGGCAATACTAGCCACGAGGTGATTCGAGCATGACGGATGATAAGAAAAACAAGTTCTCCCTGTATAAAGAAAAGACGCTGGCCTTCCTCAAGGATAAGGG
>CAZAZI010000294.1:0-2587 GCA_964489575.1 uncultured Oscillospiraceae bacterium
ATTCGCCTGTGCCGCTGATCATCATCCGTGCGGATTGCACCGCCCTCATCGAGGTAAACGGGCAGCTTCTGGGCGAATGCGCCGAGGGCGCCCACGTGGCCATGCCCGCCAGCGATACGGGGGATTATTACATCTGCGCCATCCCCCTAAGCGCCGAGCCGCCCCGCTGGCCCGTGACCCGCAAGCTGCGCCTGGAGGAAGGCATGCTGGCAGGCCTGCCCGCCGCCGATGTTTCCATCTGCACCTGGCCCGGCGGGGTCTATGAGCTTTGCCTGCACACGGGCCGCGCCGCGGAACGCCGGGGCGCGCAGTTTCCCCGCACGCTGGATCAGCTAAGCTATTCCGTGGGCAACCGCCGCCGTACCCTCACCCTCTACCAAGAGGACGGACTGCGTCTTTGTATCGAGGATGGCGGCAAGCCCCGCACGGGCCTCTCCCTGGGCCAGGGCAGCTATGGCGCGCTAGCCGTTTATACGGCCGGAGGCCGCCAGTTTGCGGCCGTACGCACCATAAGCGAGGACGGGGAGCGCCTCTTGATGCTCGATAGCGACCTTAACGCCGCCCTGGAGATCGCCGCCGCTCACATCTCCATGGAAGAAGCCGGCGTTTACACCATTGATTCGCTGGGCACCCGTATAGGCCACGAGGTGCGCACGCTCTATAGCTACTCCGCCGGCGCCTTCCAGGCCAGCCCGCCCGAAACCGGCTTCTTCACCCGCTCCTACGCCCGCCCTACCGCCGGCCCCGCCCTATCCACCGCCTTTTGCGAGGCCGTGCGCGAGGGCTTTCGCGAGGAGGCCATGGGCTACCTCACCCCCACCCTGCGCCAGGATCTGGATTTTGACGAAATAAAAGATTTCCTGGGAAATTTCCACCAATGCCGTCCCCCTTTGTCGGATGAAAAAGGCATGCTCCTGGGTCTCATCGCCGAAGAAGGCGAGCGCCTGCAAAGCGCCCGCCTCTATGAATTCACCTTCGATGGGGATGCGATCGCGGATATTGGTGAGGTTTAATAATAAAACCACTTCGTGGGCAGGTAGAACAGCCAAGGCGCGGTGACCAGCGCCATGAAAAGGGACAAGCGCTTTTTTTGCGCCTCTTCCAGATCTGTTTTGCGGTAGCACAGCTTGTAATTAAGCTGATAGAGGCAAAATGCCGAAAGGGCCACCGCGGCCGTGATATAAAGCACGGCCCAGACGCTGGAAAAGGGGTCGTACATCACGGGCCCGGTCAGGTTATCGTAAATGAATGTACCGGCTGTTTTGCGGGCGGCCTCGCTTAGCGGCAGGGCGTGGGCCCAATCCGACATCCATGTCGTCAGCAGCAGCAAAAGCACCCCGGGCAGGTCGCCCAGGAAGCCGCAGCCCCAGATTTTAAGGATGTGCTTTTTGTAGAAGGCCTTTTTATCCGCGATGCCCAGCCGCCGCATGCCGAGATAGAGCACCAAAGAGTCGATGCCGAAATTTCCGCCCAGCATAATGGGCCAAACGGGCGGAAAGATGAACAGCAGCCATACGGGGATGATCACGTTATAAAGGGTAACGGTTTTCTTCATCGGTCTTTCCTCCATATATCTTACGAGCACGCCAGGCCAAAACAGCCTTCGCCGCCGCAGAGGGAGCCGTCCGCGCCCACCTTGCCATAGTAACACAGGCTATCGATCAAATGAGCCACGCGGTTGTTTTCGATGAAGGGCCGCTCCTTGCATAGAGCCGGCCCCAGGGCCGCGGCCAGCTTTTCGTGGAGGCGGCGCGAAGCCTTCAGCGAGCCGCCCTTGATTACGGCGATGAAGGCGGGCTTCCCCGGCAAGGTAACATCATCCAGCCCGCCGTACAGCTCGAGGCCCTCCAGCTCCTTTGCGCTGAGCGCGTTGAGCAGCGCCTCCATGCTGGCCTTGGCCAGGGCTTCATCCACCCCGCCCGCCCGGGGCGCAAAGCGCACGCCCAGGGCGAATCTTAAAAAGCGCATCATGGCTTAAAATCCTCCCTTGAGATATTCTTCCTGCGCGGGCGTGAGCCGCTCTAGGCGCAGGCCCATGGCCGCCACCTTGCGCAGGGCCACGGCCCCGTCGATCTCTGGGGGCACGTTGTATAGGCCGGGCCGCAAATCCCCGCCTTCTTGAGCCAGGTATTGCGCGCAAAGTGCTTGCAGCGCAAAGGACATATCCATGATATCCGCAGGATGGCCGTTGCCGGCTACGATATTGACCAGCCGCCCATCCGCCATCAGGTTGAGGATGCGGCCGTCGGGCAGCACGTAGCCGTCGATAAAGGGCTTGCGGTTTTCGATGGCTACGGCCAGGGCCCTAAGGTCTTCCTTGCTCACTTCCACATCGAAATGGCCCGCGTTTGCCAATATGGCGTTGTGCTTCATCTTTTCAAAATGGCGGCTGCAAATCACGTCTTTGCAGCCCGTGGCGGTGATAAAAATATCGCCCAAGGGGGCCGCTTCGTCCATCGTCAGCACGCGGTGCCCGTCCATCGCCGCCTCCAGGGCGCGGTGGGGGTTGACTTCGGTCACGATTACATTAGCACCCAGGCCCTTGGCCCGCTGGGCAATGCCGCTGCCGCAGAAGCCGTAGCCCGAC
>CAZAZI010000295.1:0-2586 GCA_964489575.1 uncultured Oscillospiraceae bacterium
GACGGCTTACCCCAAAAACGGCTTCCTGCCCAAGCGTTCATAGATTACGTGCGCAACCAGGGCGGCTTTTGCGTTGCCTGCCATCCTTTTCGCAACAACAACCGGGGCTTGGCCGAACATTTACGGGATGTCCGTGGCTTGCATGGCGTAGAGGTGCTCAATGGCAGCACATCGCCAGAAGCCAATTCCCGCGCGCTCGCCTATTGCCATGCGTTGGGATTTGCGCCCGTCGGCGCAAGCGACGCCCATTGGCTTAGCCAGATTGGGAAGTACGCAACATGGCTGCCTGCGTATGTGGATAATCCGGCCGACTTTGTGCAGGTGTTGCATACAGGCGGATGCAGGCCCGCTATCCTCGAGAAGGATGGTTATCGCATTGTATAATTTGGCCCTTGGCCATCGCCGCCGCGCGATGTGTTCTAGGGAGCTTTGTTTGAAGAATATAGACAAAAATTCCATTGCGGTTTTTCCTCAAGGTAATCCCAAAAGGCGTTGACCGTATGCATATCCGAAATAGCGAAGGCCACGCTTGGCGTACCGGCTTTGATTAGCAGAGTGCCCACGCAATTGCCACCGCTATTTTAAGTTATCAAGCGAAACTTAAATAAAATATATGCAGGGGAGTTAAATCCATACGTCAGGGTTGGCTTCTTGTCTTTGGACAGACGAGCCGATCCTTTTTTGTTGTTCAAAATAACAGCAGCGCAGGAGAAAAACCATGGGGTTTCAATACAACCTCCGGCATGCCGGCTGCGACTACCGCGCCATCCAATCCACGGAAACCATCTCCCCGGCCGTTAGGCTGCTCGGCGTCACGAGGCAGTCTATTGCCATCACCTTTACGCCGCAGGATGCCGCGTGGCGTAGAGCCTCCCCGAAGGCGGGGTCCATGTCATTGTTGGGGCGGAAGCAACGTACGCCTTTCATCTGGATGATAAAAAGCGCCATGGCCCCGTACCCTTCCTCTAAAGCGCACCGGGCCAGCTCGTAAAGATGCCGGGTTCCCCGTTCTGTAGGCGCGTCCGGGAACAGGGCTATTCCATCACGCTCCAACGTACAGCCCTTTACTTCCACAAAGGTAGTGCGCTCCTGGGACTCTACGCGGAAGTCTAGCCGGGAATGGCCGTACCGGGCTTCGGGCCGAATCTCGGCCTGTGCGCCAAAATGCTGTGCCAGCCATTCTTTTGCCACCGCGTTGGGAGCCTGGCTGTCCATATTAATGAGCTTGCCGGCCCGATCCACTGCGACAAGGTCGTAGGCGGTTTTGCGATTTGGATTTTCCGCCCGCGCCAGAAACACACGATATCCCGGCACAAGTAATTCCTTACATCGGCCGGTATTCTTCACATGGCATACCTCTACCCGTCCGTCTAGTTCGACTTCCGCAATAAAGCGATTGGGCCTGCTTAGGAAAATGCCGCTTACGATCTGTTGGTATATCATGCTTATAGTATACCAGACGGGAGCCTCTCAAAGTAGTCGCGAAAGGCCAGCGCCGCTTAAATAAAAGTCATTGAAACGTAAAACCGCACTAATGTTTTTGCGCCGTTGTTGTCAAAAGAATCTCCCATAAAGGAGCGTTCAAGCAAAAGGTAATCGAACATATGCGCACAAAGGACTTGCGTCTTCGCGAGGCGGCGCGCCTATACCAAGCGGATACCTATTCGCCAAAGCCGCCTTCCACAAGAGCAATAAGCGCATCGACTGCCGCCGACTCGTCCTCGCCTTCCGCAAGGATGCGGATACAATCCCCGTTTGTAAACGCCTTGGAGAGCAACATAACGATTGATTTTGCATTGACCGCATCCTCTTCCCCCGAACGTTGTATGCTTATGCGCGCGCGATAGCGCTTTGCAGCGGCAACAAACTCGGCGGCCGGCCTCGCGTGCAGGCCGGATGGATTGATAACCGTTGTTTCTTTGCTATACATGGTTGGCGGGTTCCTCCTTATGCCTCGCTTTTGTTTTTGTATGCCTGCCTGAGCAACGCCTCAACCTCAGCCTCCGTTGCGCAGCCGCAGACCTGGTCTGCAAGCATCCGTATGTCAGCAGTTCGCAAAGCGGAGAATACCCGCTTCTGTGCGGCAACCGATGCTGCGCCCATGGATAACTTGCCTACACCTAGCCCGACCAGTACCGGTGCTGCAAGCGGATCACCGCCCAGCTCGCCACAAACGCTCAATGGTTTGCCGGCTGCCAAAAACGCCTCCGCCGCCATGCGGATCAAGCGGAATAGCGCGGGGTGATATTTGTGATAATACGGCGCAACGGCCGCATCTACGCGATCCGCCGCCAATAGGTATTGGGTTAGGTCGTTGGTGCCGACACTGGCAAAATCCACCTCGCGCGCCACAGCATCGGCACACAGCGCAATGGAAGGGATCTCGATCATCACGCCGAGGCGCAGGGGCGCGTCTCCGTTTTTCCCGGCCGCGCGAAGCGTGGCGCGTTCCTCGTCCAGGATGCGCCGGACGATGCGCACCTCCTCCACGCTTCCCACCATGGGCAGCATGAGCCAGAGATTGCCATGCGCGGCGGCGCGCAGGGCCGCGCGCAGCTGCGTGCGGAACACCGGCTCGTTTTCCAG
>CAZAZI010000296.1:0-2559 GCA_964489575.1 uncultured Oscillospiraceae bacterium
TCGTAACACCATAGAGTCACATAATTTCTCGGTGCTATTGCCACGCGATAAACCCACGCAGAACGATTGTACTCGCGCAGAACGATTGAAACCCACGCAGAACTTTTCTTTTGTGAAAATGCACCCTGTATCAAAATTATCAGCCTTTGCCAAATAAAGCATAGGCTAAACAGTCTGTTTTTCATAATATCCTCCTGCTATGCAAATAATCCGCTCTTCCGCCCTTTTTGCTAAAGAAGCAAAGCAAAGGGCGCGCCGCGGCGGTTTTCCGTTGCGGCGCGCCTTTTTGCCTGTTCAGTTTGCCCGAAGCAGCGCTTCGATCTCGCGCTTTTGCGGCATGGCCGGGATGCCTCCCCGCTTGCCGATGCAAAGGGCCGCCGCTGCGTTGCCCCAGGCCGCGCAATCGATTGCCTCGGCCAGCGTGATTCCCGCAGGCCGCTTGCCGCTTTCCAGTAGCTTATGCAAAAAGCCGCCCCAGAAGGCGTCGCCTGCGCCGGTGGTATCTACTACGGGCATACGGTAGCCCGGTACAAGGGCCGTTTGGCCGCCCGCGCAGACCAACGCCCCTTTTGCGCCCAGGGTGATGGCCGCTAAGGGAACGCCTGCGGCATGAAGGGCTAGGGCCGCGCGTTCGGGATCGGCCTCATCCGTGAGCAGGGCCGTTTCTTCATCGGAAATCTTCACCACTTCTGCCAGGGGCAGCAGGGAGCGCATCCGCGCCTTGGCCGTAGCTTCATCCGGCCAGAGAGAGGCGCGGTAGTTGGGATCGTAGGAGATGACCGCTCCCGCGGCCTTGGCTTTTTCTATGGCGAAAAGCGTTGCGCCGCGGGCCGGCTCATCCGTAAGGGAAAGGGAGCCCACATGCAGGATACGGCTATCCGCCAGGAGGGCGGAGTTCACCTCGTTGCCGCGCAGGCGGGTATCCGCGCCGGGCTTGCGGGCAAAGGAGAAGGCGCGCTCGCCGCCAGGCGAAAGGGCCACAAAAGCCAGCGTGGTGAACACATCCTCCGCCACCACCAGCCCCGATGTGTTGATGGACGCGGCCTCCAGGGTTTCTTTGAGGAACAGGCCGTGCATATCCGCTCCCACCTTGCCGATGAAGGCGGTTTTGCGGCCGCATTTGGCCGCGGCGGCCAGCACATTGGCCACAGCGCCACCCGGGTTGCGTTCGAAGAGCTTCATGCCGTTAGCGGAAAGCCCGCTTTCGGTAAAATCGATCAACAATTCCCCAAGGGCCGTAATGTCATACATAAACTTACCCCGCTACGATGTTGATGATGTTCTTCACCACGATCACCTTGCGCACGCTCTTGCCCTCCGTAAAGGCGAGCACCTCGGGCAGGGCCAGGGCCTTGGCCTGCACCTCATCCACAGGCATAGAGAGCGGCAGCTCGATGCGCGCGCGCACCTTGCCATTCACCTGCACGCCGTATTCCACGGTTTCCAGCACCAGGGCGCTTTCATCCCAGACGGGCCAGGCGGTGGCGTAAAGGGGCTGCTTATAGCCCAAAATCTCGTTTATCTCCTCGCAGATGTGGGGCGATACCGGGGAGAGCAGGGCGAGCAGGGTGTGCAGCTCTTCTTTTGTTACATCCCCCTTGGCATAGAATTCGTTGACCAGGCTCATCATGGCGGCGATGGCGGTGTTGTATTTCATCCGCTCAAAGTCCTCGCTCACCTTTTTAACGGCCCCGTGTACGGCCGCGCGCAGCGCGGGCCGGATGCCCTCTTCCTGGGAGGAGATCATATCCTGCAAGCGCCAGACGCGCTCGAGGAAGCGGCGGCAGCCCCGCGCGCCCGTGGTGCTCCAGGGGATAGGCTGATCGAACGCACCCATGAACATCTCATACAGGCGGAAGGAATCCGCGCCCATCTCCCGCACGATGTCGTCCGGATTGATGACGTTGCCGCGGGATTTGCTCATTTTATCGCCGTTTTCCCCCAATATCATGCCGTGGCTGGTGCGCTTTTGATAAGGCTCCGGCGTGGGCACGACGCCTATGTCGTAAAGGAACTTGTGCCAGAAGCGGGAATAGAGCACATGCAGCGTGGTGTGCTCCATGCCGCCGTTGTACCAATCCACAGGCGTCCAGTAATTCAGCGCCTCGGGGCTGGCCAGGGCCTCTTTGTTATGCGGGTCCGTATAGCGCAGGAAGTACCAGCTGGAGCCCGCCCAGTTGGGCATGGTGTCGGTTTCGCGTTCCGCCGGGCCGCCGCACTTGGGGCAGGTGGTGTGAACCCAATCCGCAGCCCTGGCCAGGGCGCTGGAGCCATCGTCGCTGGGCTCGTAGTTCTTTATCTCGGGCAGGGTCAGCGGAAGCTGGTCATAAGGCAGGGGCACCCAGCCGCAGGTTTCGCAATGCACCAGGGGGATGGGCTCGCCCCAATAGCGCTGGCGGGAAAAGACCCAATCGCGCAGCTTGTAATTGACCTTGCGGTGGCCGACTCCCTCCTTTTCGAGATAGGACTTCATGGCCTCGATGGCCGCCTCCACCTGCATGCCGGTGAGGAAGCCGGAGTTGACCATTTTGCCCGTGGCGCAATCCGTATAGGCTTCCT
>CAZAZI010000297.1:0-2545 GCA_964489575.1 uncultured Oscillospiraceae bacterium
AAGAGGGCGCAAAGGGCCGCGTGGTGCTGCACGGTCACATCCTCCTTGCCGCCAAAGCCGCCGCCCACCAGCTTGTTCTCCACCATCACCTGCTCCGCGCTCAGGGCGAGCATAGGCGCGGTTTCATGCTGGGTATCGTAGGTGCTTTGATCGGAAGAGTAGATCATCACGCCATCGCCTTTGGGGAAGGCCACGGCGCACTCCGGCTCCAAAAAGGCGTGCTCCGTATAGGGCGTGTGGAAGGCGCCGCTGACCACATGCCTGGATGCGGCGATGGCCCCTGCCGCATCCCCCCGGCTCACGTGCTTGTGGGCGAGAAGGTTGCCCGTGGGATGCAGCTCGGGCGCGCCCTCGGCCATGGATTCCGCGGCGCTCCTAATGGGCGTGAGAACCTCGTATTCCACCTCCACCAGCGCCTTGGCCTCGGCCAGGATCTCCGGCGTTTCGGCCGCCACCAGGCAGATGGCGTCCCCCAGGTAGTGGGTGATCTCTCCCACGGGCACCAGCGCGAACCAATCCCGCTTAAGGTGGCCCACCTTGACCAGGCCCGGGATATCCGCAGCCGTGAATACGCCCGCCACGCCTTCTAGCGCCTTGGCCGCTTCCGTATGGATGGCCAGCACCCGCGCCCTGGGGTGGGCGGAACGGACGGCGCTGGCGTGGAGCATGCCTTCCATATATACATCGTCACAATATTCGCCATAGCCCAGCACCTTTTCCCGCACATCCAGGCGGTGCACCCGGCCCCCCACCTTCCATTCGGGCGCGGCGGCGGGCACCTCGCCGCTGCGGATGATCCCCGCGGCCAGGCGCACGGCCTCGATGATCTTCACATAGCCCGTGCAACGGCAGATGTTGTTGCGCAGGGCGCGGGCGATCTCTTCTTTGGTGGGATCAGGATTGACATCCATCAGGGCCTTGGCGCACATCACCATGCCGGGGATGCAGAAGCCGCATTGCACGGCCCCGGCCTCGCCAAAGGCGTAAGTATAGGCATCCTTCTCAAAATCGGACAGGCCTTCCACCGTGAGGATGGTTTTCCCCTCCATGCGGTCCGTTTGCTGCACGCAGCATTTCACGGCCTTGCCGTCTATCAGGATGGTGCAGGTGCCGCAAGCCCCTTCGCTGCACCCATCCTTTACGGAGGTGAGGCGCAGGGTATCCCTGAGGTATCGCATCAGCTTCTGGTTTTTTTCCACGGTCACGCTTTGACCGTTTACGGTGAAGGTTGCCATAGGTCTTTCCTTTCGTTATTCAATGCAAAGTTATACGCTATGAGATGGGTGCGCCCAAGCCGCAAAGGGGGCTTGGGCGCAAGTTTATGCCGCCCTGGGCTTAATCGGCCAGCAGGTAGGCGTAGTCCTTGAGAGTGGTGAGGATCAGCAGCTCCAGCTCCTTGTCGAGGCCGTTATCGGCCCGGCTCAAGTCATATTCGGCCACCCCTTCATCAAGCCGTACCTTGACCACGGGGCTCGTGGGGCAAACCACCATGAAGCCCGCGTTCTCGCTGTCGTTGAAATCGCGCTCGTTTGCGAAATAGGTGAACTTATGCTTGTAGGGCGCGCTGTCGTAGGGGCAGAAGGCCTCGCAGTTTCCGCACTCGTTGCACATATAGTCCACATGCAAAATCTGGCGCATGGCGTGGCCGGGCACGCGGATCGTTACGTTGGCCCGGTTGGGGCAAACGGTGGCGCAGGCCTCGCAGACGATGTTGCAGGCCAGGCAGCGCTCGGCTTCGCACCTGCTGCTATTATAGGCCAAAACGCCCTTCTTGCCAAGGCAGGTTTCGTAGGAAGCATTGGCAGCTTCGGGGATTTCGTAGGCATGGGCCTCGCCAATCACCGCCTCCGCAAAGGCCGCCGCATCCGCGATGGCTTCCACCACGGTGGCGGGGCCGCGCAGGGCGTCCCCCGCAGTGAATACGTTGCCGCTGCGCTTAGGCGGCCGGCCCTTTGCATCAAGGGCCACGCCATAGGCCGCGAAAACGGCGGGGTCGATCTTTTCGCCCAAGGCGGCGATAACGATATCCGCAGGCACCTCCACCAACTCGTCCGTCTCCACGGGGCTGCGGCGGCCGCTTGCGTCCGGCGCGCCCAGCGCCATTTTCCGGCAGGTCAGTACGCCGCTCTCCTGCTTAACGGGAGAGAGCAGCTCCGCAAACTCCACGCCGTCTTCCAAAGCCATTTCCAGCTCTTCCACATCGGCGGGCATATATTTTTTGGTGCGGCGGTAGACCAGCGTCACCTTCTCCACCCCGGCGGCCCGCTTGGCCGCGCGCGCGGCGTCCATGGCGGTGTTGCCGCCGCCCACCACGGCTACGGCCTTGCCCAAAGCCAGGGCCTCGCCGCGCTTGGCCTTGGCCAGGAATTCGATCACATTCATCACACGGCCAGGGATATCCAGCACGCTGGGCTTTTCCGCGCCCACGGCCAGCAGGATGTATTCATACCCTTGGGCCGCGAGTTCCTCCTTGCCGGGGGCGGGCTTGCCGCATTTGAACTCCGCGCCCAGGGCCTTGGCCAGGGCCACGTCCTTATCGATGGCC
>CAZAZI010000298.1:0-281 GCA_964489575.1 uncultured Oscillospiraceae bacterium
GTCCGCTGGGCATTATCCATCTTCGCGCTCATGTTCTGTAATCTCCATTGATCTTCACATAGTCATAAGTTAAATCGCAGCCCCAGGCCGTGGCTTCCCCGGTCCCGCTATTGAGGTGAATCTCCACCCGCACCTCCTCGGCGCTTAAAACCCGCTTGGCTTCTTCCTCGCTGAAGGGGATGCCCGCTCCTCCCCGGCATACGGCCGCATAGCCATCCTCTGAGCGGAAGGCTACATCCACCTTATGGATATCCACAGCCGCGCCGCTGTAGCCAATGGCG
>CAZAZI010000298.1:291-2545 GCA_964489575.1 uncultured Oscillospiraceae bacterium
CACGCGGCCCCAGTTGGCGTCCGCGCCGAACATCGCCGCCTTAACAAGGCTGGAACAAAGGATGGCCTTGGCCACCACCCGGGCCGTTTCTTTATCTGTAGCGCCCGTTACGGCGCATTCGATGAGCTTGGTGGCTCCTTCCCCATCCCGGGCGATGGCGCGGCAAAGATAGCGGTTCACCTCGAAGAGGGCGGCGCAAAAGGCGTCATAATCCGCCCCGGGGCCGGCGATCAGCGGGTTTTCCGCGGCGCCATTGGCCAGGATGCTCACCATGTCGTTGGTGGAGGTATCCCCATCCACGCTAATCATATGGAAGGTATCCTGAATATTGGCGTTGAGGGCCTTTTGGAGCATGGCCGGGGAGATGGCCGCATCCGTTGTGAGAAAAACCAGCATGGTGGCCATATTGGGGTGGATCATGCCGCTGCCCTTGGCGATGCCGCCCAGGTGGCAGGTATGGCCGGATAGCTGGAATTCCACGGCAAGCTCCTTCGCGCGAAGGTCCGTGGTCATGATGGCCTCCGCCGCATCGGCGCTGTGATCGCCCAGGTTGGACACCAGCGCGGGCATCCCCGCGGCGATAGGCTCGATGGGCAGGGGCTGGCCGATCACGCCGGTGGAGGCGATGATCACATCATCAGCCGGTACGCCGCTCGCTTTTTCCAGCAGGCCGCACATGGCTTGCGCAATCTCGATCCCATCCGCGTTGCAGGTGTTGGCGTTGCCGCTGTTGCAGAGGATGGCCCGGGCATAGCCGTTGGCCACGTGCTGCCGCGTAACGGTGATGGGCGCGCCCTGCACGAGGTTGGTTGTGTAGACGCAGGCCGCGGCGGCCAGGGTGTCGCTGAGGATCAGTGTCAAATCCCGCTTGCTTTTATTCTTGCGGATACCGCAATGGACGCCGCTCGCACGGAAACCCTTTGCGGCGCAAACGCCGCCTTGGATGGTCTTCATGGTTATATCTTCCTTCTTTGAAAATTTATCACGGCACAAGGCCTGTGGCTTCATCCAATCCCAGCATGATGTTCATGCTTTGCAGGGCCGCGCCCGAAGCGCCCTTGCCCAGGTTATCAAAGCGCGCATGCAGCGCAAGGCGCTGTTCGTTGCCGCTGAGCAGGATTTCCATGCCGTCCCGCCCGGCCAGGGCATCGGCAGCTAAAAAGCCCCCCTCCTCCGCCTCAGCGCCCAAGGGCCGCACCCGCATCAGCGGGCTGCCTTCATAATGGGCGGCGATGGTTTCCCACAGGGCTTGCAGGGAAACGGGCCTGGTGAACCGGCTTTGGTGCAGGGCCAGCGTTACGGCCATGCCTTGAGGAAAATCCGCCACAATGGGCAAGAAGGCCGGCTCCTTGCTTAGGCCGCACTGGGTCTTGACCTCGGGCAGATGCTTGTGCGCCTGTGCTAAACCATATTGCCGGGGGGAATGAAAGCCCGCCGGGCGATTCTCCGCCTCGTATTGGGCGATCATCGCCTTGCCGCCGCCGCTGTAGCCGGTAACGGAGGTAAAGCACAGGTCTGCATCCTTGGGCAAAAGCCCGGCCGATAGCAGCGGGTAAGCCAGGGCGATCATGCCGCTGGCGTGGCAGCCCGGCACAGCTACCCGGTTCCCTGCGGCGATGGCCGCCCGGTGCGCCTTCGAAAGCTCGGCAAAGCCATAGGCCCAGCCCGGGGCCGTGCGGTGGGCTGTGGAGGCATCCAAGATGCGGACCGCGCTGCCGTTTGCAAGCGCCGCCGATTCCCGCGCCGCCGCATCCGGCAGGCAGAGAAAGGCGATATCCGCCTCGCGTAGGAGGGCGCGCCGGGCCTGCGCATCCTTGCGCAGGGCTGGATCGATCGCAAGCATCCGCACGGCGGGGTGGTTTTCTAGCCTTTGGCGAATGCCTAGGCCCGTGGTGCCCGCTTCCCCATCGATGAATACCGTTACCATGCGGCCATCCTCTCCTTGACCCAATCGATCTGCGACCGCACCTGCTCCGGCGCGGTGCCGCCTTGGCTGCGCCGGCGGGCCACGCAGGCTTCCAGACTGATAGCTTCGAAGATATCCGCTTCAAAAAGTTTAGAGGATGCTTTATATTCTTCCAACGTGAGGCTCTCCAGCGTTTTGCCGCTCTCGATGCATTTGCCCACCAGCTCGCCCGTAACCTTATAGGCGGAGCGGAAGGGCATGCCTTTGGTGACGAGGTAGTCCGCGCAATCCGTGGCGTTGATAAAGCCGCCAGCCGCGGCCTTGCGCATGTTCTCCGGCCGCGCCTGC
>CAZAZI010000299.1:0-2539 GCA_964489575.1 uncultured Oscillospiraceae bacterium
GCTTTTTTGTATGGGGGATATAGCTTTTCTGAAAAAGCAGCCAAACGGCGGCCAGGAAGAAGCCCGCCATCCAAAGGGCCACCAGAAAATACAGGATGTTATAGGAATAGCGCGAGTCCCAATTCACATGCCCAGGCGCAAAAGTAAAGGCCAAATAGTGGTGATCGTTTGTCAGCACCCCCAAGATCAGAACCGCAGCAGGAATGAAAAGCAGGTTGTACCTTCGCCTTGGCCGCCAGTTCTCCGGCTTTCCCAGGCAGAGCGCCGCAAAAAAGCTTAATAGGGGAATTAAGATCATAGGGATGTAAAAAGCGTACCACAGCAATCTGGACGCCACATCGATGAAATTGAACGGGCTGTGCCTTAATGTTCTGAGGAAAACCCAGAGCAGCATCAGAGCGGCGGTTCCCAACAGATAGCCTCTGATATGGTTGTGCATCATCCGCCGCCGGATCGATAACGTCCATGCGGCCAGCATGCCGATGTAGATGGTGAAAACGAGCAGGAAGCAGGCCGCGTTGACGAGCGCGTTTTTGCTTTTAACAAGCCTGAGCGCGCCGGTCAGAAGCAGCAGCAGAAAAACCAGCGCCGCCACCGCCATCGGCTTTATGGTTGGTACCTTTATCCCATTCGCCTCCCTTCTATGACGGAGCATAATCAAACGATTCCTTTTATCTTCGATAGCGGCTTTTTAAATTGTTCAGATATGTTGGAGCATTGAATACGGTTGGGCCACCCTTCCGGCCAAGAGCCCTCCATCTGAACTCGAACGGTTCCCCCAGGCAAAAGATCATTGTATGCCCCCATTATATGTGGTTATAGGAGCCTTTTCAAGGATATGCGGCTGTAACGGCACACGTTTCGTAGGAATGCGCCAAATCCGAACGCGCACATAAAAAGATAAAACCTCCGAAAATGCTTGCTTTCGGAGGTTTTCTGGCGTGCCTGAAAGGATTCGAACCTTCGACCCTCAGAGTCGGAGGCAGGGTAAACGCACCCCATAGAAAGCCCGCAAAATAGGGAAAAGTGCCTATTTTACGGCACTTTTGGGGATTCTATTATGTCCATTACGTCTATTGAAAAGGGGCTTTTTCCATTGATTCTCAAGAATTATGTGGTGAGAATGTAGTAAATTCATGCAATGCTTTCTGCTCTTTGTAGCCATGTAGCAATACTTTTTGCTAACATGGTATTTAAAAATTCTTCTTTTGAATAAGCTAACAATAATCCTTCGAATACACTATCTTCCGTGCACTCTGCCGTCTTTTTTGATGCAAATAAGCTTGTCATTGCAATAGATAAAATATTCAAAATGTCATGCCCATTGCAAAGATCATACTGGCTGTAGCCTCGGGATAAATAGTCATCAATCATTGTGACGATCTCTTTCATTTTCAGTGGTACGGCTTGTCCATTATGACTATTAGTTCGACCAACGATGTGGTTAATAAGAGCACTTATGTCTAGACTCAAATCACATCGTTTAATAAATTTAGAATAGTTCATTTCTGAAAACCACAGATTAATCTGATTTTCTAATCCCAATAATCTTAAAGCGCCAATACACTGCGCTTTCTCTAAAATTACTGCACGTGTGTCTAGAATACTTGCTATCTTTTTCGAGCTTGCACATACACTTAAATATTTGGTATAAGCATTGGATATAAATAGCATAGTCTCTATATCATGATAGTCTGTGTATATGAGATTTTCAATGCTATTCATTATATGTCCAGTTTTACTCGATATTCGATGGTAATCAGTATCGATAATTCCAAGAACAAACGTCATTTTGTTTTCATTTGCAGTCTTAATTAAATCAACTACATTCTCATATCCAAACAGGCACTTTACTTTCCATTTCATATTGTCTAGAACTTGATCGAGGACTTCTCGATCTTTATCTCCTTCAACAGCTATGCTGAACAAACCACAATCCCGATATAATATTAACATTTCAGTTAAAATAGAAGTTTGGCGTAAAAACTGTTGGTAGTGTCAAGTTTTATGCGCAAATTAGAAAACAACCATTTGGCGAATAGCAGATTAGCCGGCGATAGATTCATCTGAAACACCGTATTGCAGGTGCTTCATGTTCATGTATTTCTTGTTGCCCCACTGAGTACCGGCCACATGGCGCAGCCTAGCACAAACCAACATTAAGGCAGAATTGCCGTCAGGAAAAGCGCCAACTACCCGAGTGCGCCTGCGGATTTCCCGGTTCAGGCGCTCAATGGCGTTATTCGTGCGGATTCGTGTCCAGTGTTCAAAAGGGAAATGAGTGTAGGTTAGGGTCTCTTCGATGCCGTTTTCCACCTTTTTAGCGGCTTCGGGCAGCTTCATTTCCCGGAGAGATTGAACAACAGCTTTTGCCTTTTCTCTGGAGGCTTCTTTGCTCTCCTGGGCGTGTATGGCCTTGAGCATTTTGGCGACAATCTTGGATTTGGAGCGGGGAACGACCGAAAAGACATTGCGGTAGAAATGAACAACACAACGCTGGTATTTGGCGTCAGGAAACACCTCATACACAGCCTCCAGC
>CAZAZI010000300.1:0-2530 GCA_964489575.1 uncultured Oscillospiraceae bacterium
ACATCCGGCCCAGCGCCTTGCCGAGGCCGCCCTTCATATTGGTTTCCATGCTGATGCCGTCGCTCATCCAGGAAAGGCCGCCTCTCTGGGTATAAACACTTTCCCCCGCTTCCAGTTGTATGGTTACTGCCGGCAGTTGCTCGCCCCAAATCTCATAACGCATACCAATTACCCCCTATTTTATTGTTGTTTGGTGTTTTTAATGTAATATAATTATAAGGAAAAAGCAACAGAAAGCGTGCGTCTATTTCAAATAAACGATGCCGGTGGAGGACGCCGCGGGCCCGCCCTCCTGGGTGCTGACGGCGGCGTAAAGGTGGCCGAAGCGGTTGGTAAGGGTGGTGATGCGGCAGCGAATCTGCACCCATTCGTCTTCAGGGCGCACGGCGGCCGCGTAAGAGACCTGCAGGTTGAGTGTGAGGATGGATTTACCCGTAAAGGCCCGGCAAAAAACGCCCATGCTGTTATCGATCATGGTGGCGAGAATGCCGCCGTGCAGGATACCCGACATGTTGAGCATCCACGGGGATAGGCCGTAGCGCAGCAGAACCTCGCGCTCGTCAAAGTTGACGTCCGCCAAAGAGGGGGCCAGCATGTACATGATGCGGTTGGGATCGCCCGCCATGACATCGTCCAGCTGCCGCTGCATGGCGGCGCGCAATTGTGCATCGTTGTGCGTGGGCAAAGTAGCTTCGTTCATGGGAAAATCCTTTCTTTGGCGGCAGGCTTTAAGCATATATAGCATTTATTATAGGCGCTTAGGCGTAAGATATCAACAAAAAAAGGCGGAAAAAGGGCCGCTTCCCTTGCTGGGAAACGGCCTTTGCGGGCTTTGGTTTTTATCCGACCTCTTTCACCACGGCCTGGGCGAAGCTGTTATCCACCAACGCCGGCAGGGCCACGCGGGCGGCTAGCTCTCCCGCGCCATCGATAACATCCTGGAGCCTTGTAAAAGAATCCTCGGTCATGATGGGGTCCGTCGTCCAGCTATCCGTAGCGCGGTAGCTCTTGGCCACGGCCGCCAAGGTGGCTAGATCCGTATCCGGGAAGTAGGGCTGCATGGCTTGGGCAACCTCTTCATCCGTAGCCGACTGCACCCACTTTTGGGCCTTGTAGATGGCCCGTACGAAGGCTGTAACAAACGTGGCGTCCGTTTCGATCGTTTCGGGCCGCACCATGAAGGTGGTATAGGGCACCTCGCCGCTCTCCAGGCCCATATTGGCCAAGATGTGGCCCTTGCCCTGGGCTGCGAACTGGCTGGCCACGGGCTCGAACAGGGCGACATAATCGCCTGTGCCGCCCTCAAAAGCCCCGCCGATCAGGTTGAATTGGATGTTGCTGATGACCTCGACATCCTTGCCCGGCTCCAACCCGTGCTGACGCAGCACGTACAGCAGCGTCATATAGGGCATGCCGCCGGGGCGTCCGCCGATGATGGCCTTGCCCCGCGTTTCCTCCCAATCAAAGGCGTCGTTCGCCTCCCGGCCAAGCAGGAAGGAGCCATCCCGCTTGGTGAGCTGGGCCACGATCATAGGATGGTTCTTCTGGCCCTGGTTCACTACGTATATGCCGGTTTCCGGCCCCATCAGGGCCACATCCGCCTCCCCAGCCAGGAGGGCCGTCATGGACTTATCGCTGCCGCCGCCGGTCACGATCTCCACCGCCATGCCTTCGGCCTCAAAATACCCCTTGGAGGCCGCTACATACATCGGCGCGTAGAAAACCGAGCGGGTCACCTCGTTGATCGTCACCTGCCGCAGGCTTTCGGTTTTGCCACAGGCCGCGCAGCATAAAAGCAGCGTCAGCGCCGCCAGGCACCATGCAATGCATCGCTTCATCAAATCAAAACCCTCCCTCAATTGTTGCTCTATCATATTGCGGCAGGGCAAAATGTGTGACTGCGGATGGGAACGGGGGGCGGAGACGCAGTTTTTGATACCCCGTCCGTTATGGGCGCGCGCCGGTTTTCGTGCCGGAAAACGCCCTGTACCAACATGTATTGTAGACCTACAGGGCCCACGCAGGCTTATAGATAGCTTTTCTTGCCGCACAGGCCAAATTGTGATAAAATATTAATTGTGTTTACAAAGAGGGATGGTGTTATGATATATGGATTTGTTTGATAAATGCGCGAATTACACCCTTGTAAAGGAAATCAAGGATGCGGGTATTTACCCGTATTTCCATGCGCTTGAGTCCCGCCAGGATATCGCGGTGATTATGGAGGGCAAGCGCCGCATTATGCTTGGGTCCAACAACTACCTGGGCCTCACGACCAACCCCGAGGTGATCGAGGCGGGCGTCAAAGCCTTTGAGCAGTATGGCTCGGGCTGCTCGGGCTCGCGCTTTCTCAACGGCACCCTTGCGATGCACCTCGAACTCGAGCGCGAACTGGCGGATTTTATGGGCAAGGAAGGCTGCGTTACCTTCTCCACGGGCTTCCAGTCCAACCTTGGCGCCATCAGCGCCCTGGTCGGCCGCGGCGATTACGTGATTTGCGACCGGGAGAACCATGCGAGCATCTATGACG
>CAZAZI010000301.1:0-2512 GCA_964489575.1 uncultured Oscillospiraceae bacterium
AGTTCCCAACCGTCACGCTCACAAAAACGCTTTAATTCTCTCCAGCTTGGCATTGTAGGCACTCTGCAATCTTTTGTACATCGTCAAGAATTAAAGCTTTCATAACATAGGGAGCATGACTTCTCCTGTTCGGTGCATTCGACCAAAGATTAAACTCCCGGTAATACTCCTGGGCGTATTCATATATGCTGTTGGCTAGTTCACTCACAGCATCTTTCTCAGTAGGGGCGTTCTCTACAAGATCCATTTCGTTTAATGACAAAGTTATAGAGCCGTCTTCCTCCTTCATGCGTTTTGCAGTGAAGTTATACCCGCATAAAATCATGTCCATGAACTTGACGTCAGAAAGAACCAAATAATCTCGAGTCCTTTTAATGAACTGTGGTTTCTGCCTTATTGTACTATCGAGTACAGCGCTCCAATCCTTCCGCACCTCTGTCGCACTCAATGCTAGCATATCCAGCACCCCCTTTTCCTCCCTCTATCATACAATAAAATGTACATTATGTCAATAACGTACATTTTATTATATTCAAACATCTTGAAAATATTCACTTAAAAATAATTTTCACATATTTGCTATCTTCAAATATTTTTCCTAAAGCATCGTTAGCACTATACTGTAGCCTTAACCCGTTCTTCTACAGTTACCAATTCTGCAGACCCATAGGATAACACTTTTTTGAGTGCTCCTCTTGAGTAGTGTGACTTTAATGAAGTTTCTCTCTCCTGTCACTCCGTTAATATGCCTCTATCATATAGTCTCTGGATAGACCTATTGCCTGCTCCATCTGCTCTCTGACCCCATAAAATTCGGCTACCCTGAGTAGCTCACCAGAATCATGGTCTCTTAGGTACTCGTCTATAGCCAGCATAAGGTTCTCGTCGTCTTCTGTTATAGACTCAAATCTCATATAATCCACTATGGCTCTTTCTCTGGTCGGTATCAACAGCCGTGGATTTTCCGTATGTGGTTCAACAAAGTTATCAGTGTCCGGATTCTGTCTGTACTGTAGTATTATACCGTACATCCTCATTTCAGCTACTCTAGGATCGTCACTTACTAAACCTACGAAGCTCCTGTGCATGTTAGTGTACCCGTGCCATACTAGAGCGCCTATCCCAGACATTAGACCTCCGCATACAGTTGCAATTGTATGCATTCCGTCTGCTATTCCACCGTAATCTATATTTTCCATCTAGATGAACCTCCCTTCATCCGGGTTCCATAATCCTTTATGGGGCTTATTTCTTATTATCAGGTACTCCTCAATAAATCTTAAGTACATTCCTAGAACTTCCTGCAAAAGAGGCAAATTCCTCTGTAATCCGTTTCTGTCCTGTATTATCAATCTATCCCACGCGTGTATCCATTTTGGCAATGCATCTGCCGAAAACGGCGAATACTGACTGCTTATTATATCTATACCCCTGTTCATTATCTCTCTGTGTAAGCTCTCCCCATCTATACATACGCTAGTTATAATTTTGTATATGTCATATAAATCCTTAGTTCTCCTGAACTGCTGCCTAGAAAAATTAGCATCAATTTTGTCTCCAAGCATCTTCTCATAGCTATACACCGGTACGTTTACTAATTTTACCCCCATGCCTAATGGGTTTAACTCTAGCTTTATTATCTGCACACCTCTGTCTATCCTTTGTACTTGTATGTCTATACAAGTTATCTTTACCCCATTAAAGTCATATAGCTCTAGTCTTCCAGATTCTAACGGCCTGATCTCCTTAAACGCACACCCCGCTACACTTCCTCTTTGCTTTAATACCTCGCCACAGCGTAGCATAGCGTCTCTCGTACATACAAACGCACTTCTATCGCCAGCTGACATATCTATGTCTACTGTACTTCTAGTGTCTAAAGCCTTATCTAAAATGTACCCTCCCTTAAACGCCACGTTATTGGGAAGTCCACAACTTAGTAACGCCAGCATTACATCATCTAATACACCAGCTCTCTGTGCTGCAGGTAATGCCATTTCTTTTTCCCCCACGCCCTCTGAAGGCTTTGATTTTGTTTATGCTGTATTCAAAGCAATTAGTCAGCCTGAAGCTTTAATCTCATTGCATCTCCCACTTATTCTGCGGCCAACTCTGGAGCTAACTCTTTTATTTTATCTAGCCTCTGCGCGTCTACCAATATAAACCTCGGTTTTCCATATTTCAATATGACTGCAAACCCATCTCTCTGGGCTGTACGAGTAGCCTTTGAAAAGTCAATGCTTACTTCACTTATATTCAACGCTGAACCTAATTCTATCTTCATTCTTCTTCACCTTCCTTATCTACTCCCATTATACCCTATTTAACCTTAAAATACAACCTTAAAATCTCACCTTAACTAAATATTTTTTAACGGAATTTTTTATAATTATATAATAAAATTACACATTAAAAGCATGAAAGAACGCACCCTATGGATGCGTTCTTAATATCACTAAATCGTAACCGTCAAAAACCCAGTCACCTATCCAAGAATCGCCTAAACTGCGAC
>CAZAZI010000302.1:0-2511 GCA_964489575.1 uncultured Oscillospiraceae bacterium
GGGCGGCGGCCAGCTTCCTCACGCCGGAGCTTGCCGCCTTGCCCGAGGAAACGCTGGGCGCCTACCTGGCGAGCGAGGCCCTGGAGCCCTACCATCACGGCATTGCCGATATCATCCGGGGCCGCGCGCACGTGCTGGGCGCCGAGCAGGAGCATATGCTGGCCCTGCTGGCGGATGCGGCCCAAACCCCGGATAACAGCTTCACCATGCTGGCCAATGTGGATATGACCTTCCCCGAGATCGAGGATGAAAACGGGCAAAAGGCACAGCTTACCCACGGCAATTATAATGTATTTCGCGAGAGCCGCAGCCCGGCCGTTCGCAAGGCCGCCTTTGAGGCCTATCAAGGCGAATTCGGCAAGTATATCAACACCTTCGCCGCCCTTTACGCGGGCAGCGTCAAGCTGGATGGCTATTTTGCCAAGGTGCGGCGCTATGATAGCGCCCTTTCCCAGGCCCTCTTCGGCAACGCCGTGCCCGAGGCCGTGTATCATAGCCTCATCGAGGCCGTACACCAAAGCTTCCCGGCCATGGAGCAATATCTTACACTGCGCAAAAGGGCCCTGAACCTTCCCGAGCTGCATATGTACGACCTTTATTGCCCCATGGTGGAGGGGGTGGAGGCTTCTTATACGCTGGAAGAAGCCCAAGCCCTGGTAAAGGAAGCGCTGGCCCCGCTGGGGCCGGAATACGCCGCGCTGCTGGACAAGGCGTTCGCGGGCCGCTGGATCGACGCTTACGAGAACAAGGGAAAAACCACCGGCGCCTTTTCCTGCGGGGTCTACGGCGTGCACCCCTATGTGCTGCTCAACTATACCAATACGCTGGATGACGTTTTTACCCTGGCGCACGAGATCGGCCACGCCCTGCATTCGTATAAATCCGACGCGGCCCAATCCTATGCCAATCACGATTACGCCATCTTTGTAGCCGAGGTGGCCTCCACGGTGAACGAGGTGCTGCTCACCCTGCACCTCTTGGATACGGAAAAGGAGCCCCGCCGGCGCGCCTATTATCTCAATCACTTTTTAGAGGGCTTCCGCACCACGCTGTATAGGCAAACGCTCTTTGCGGAATTCGAGATGGAAGCCCACGCCATGGCCCAGCGGGGGGAGGCCCTTACGCCGGATGCGCTGAGCGGCCTTTACCGGCGGCTCAACGAGGCTTATTATGCGGGGGCCGTGGTGGATGAATTGCAGGATTTGGAGTGGGCCCGCATCCCGCATTTTTACAATGCCTTTTACGTATACCAATACGCCACGGGCTTTAGCGCGGCTGTGGATATCGCCGCCCGCATCCGCAAGAGCGGGGATGCCTCGGGCTACCTTCGCTTCCTCGCTACGGGCGGCGGCGATTACCCCATCGAGGAGCTTAAGCTTGCCGGGGTGGATCTGAGCAAGCCCCAGGCCGTGGAGGGCGCGCTGGGCGTATTTTCGCGCAGCGTGGCGGAGCTGGATGGGCTGCTTCAAAAGATGATATAAGCAATACGAATAACAAAGGAGATGACCGCCATGACCTATGATGTGGATCAGAACGAAATGCGGGACTATATCTTGAACAGGTTCAAACAAGAAGGGGATTTCCGATTCCTTAAAGAGGGGGAGATGGAAGCCATCGTAGACGCCATGCGCGCCGTGGACACGGCGTACATGGCCGCCCTGCCCGAGGATGGCGAATACGATGACGACACGGCCTACGAGCGGCTTTTTGCGGATCTGAAGAGCCGCTTCCCGGATTATAAGATCTTTGCCATGCGCCTGGCCGAGGATTACCTCGACTTCGCCGAGCAGTACCTCGTGAGCGTAGACGCAATCGAGTGGGATTAAGGGGCTGGCAAAGGCGATCAAAACCACCGGTTCAATTCAACTGGTGGTTTTGATTATTTTATGGTTTGTTCCAGGCTGTTAAATTCCGGCGTGTTGAAAAATTCGCCCAGGGTAATGCCCAACCCGTCACATAGCATCTTGATGGTTTCAATCTTAGGGTTGCGGCTCTTGTTATAAAGGATGTTCTTTACCGAGGAGGGCGGCAGGCCGGAAATATTGGCCAGCTTATTAACGCTGATGCCCCGCTCCCCGCATAGCTGCAATATGCGGTTGCGCACCGCCGTAATCGTATCCAGCGCACTCACCACCTTCCGTTATAGAGTACAGGAAAACGCTCGCAAATATAGGCTATGCATGCTACTATTAGGCTATGCATAGCCTATAAAGGCTGAAGGGAGAAAGGGAGAGCGGATGCCGGATTATCAGGAAATGTATCACAGGCTGCTGGGCGTTCAGCTTGATACGATCAACCAATTGGAGCTGATCGTCGAAAAGCTGATGGAAACGCACAGATATATACTGGAAGTGTGCGTTGACGCGCCGCCTGCCAAAACGCCTTCCTCCAGCCGTAAAACGGCGAAAACGAGATAGGCCCACACGCAAGGTGGGCCAAAGATAAATAAGGCTGCCAAGCAATGCTTGGCAGCCTTATTTGCATGCGCGACGGGGTTTTAGGCTATTCCTC